>CADCVT010000132.1 GCA_902806215.1 uncultured Solirubrobacteraceae bacterium
ACTCGAGGTCCACGTACGGCGCTCCGGCGATCGAGCCCTCCTGCGCGAACCGCGCCGCGAACGGCAGGTGGTACCAGAGCGAGTCGACGCCGCCGATGCCGAGATCGAGCGCCACGAACGTCCGCCGCAGCCAGGCCGCCACCACGATCCCGCCCACCACGAGTGCGGCAAGCACCTTCCCCCGGTGAAACAGAAGGGGTCTGACCCCTTTTGTTTCACCGGGGAACAGAAGCAGCGCCGGGAGGGCGATCGCGACGACCGCCCAGGCCTCGAGGAGGCCGACGATCCCGAGGAGCTGCAACATCGCGACCACGGCCGAGAGCGTGAGCACCGCGTCGGCGAGGACGGCGACCGCGCCGGTCAGCGACGGCGCCAGGCGCCGCCGCGCCGCGCGCGCGCACAGCCACGCCGCCGCCAGCACCAGGCCGACGCCGACCAAACCGGCGAGCCTCCTCCCGAAGGTCACCGCGGGGAGCCTGCCAGAGCCGGCCGAGCGGCGAACTCGTGTTTGCACGCAACCGGCACCGGGGAACCACCACCCGCCTTGACTTCGCGCTTCTCAGACCGCCGATCGACCGCCGGTGAGGACATCGCCGCCCGGCTGCTGCAGGCCGACGAACCCGTTCCGTTCGAGGAGCTGGCCGAGGGCCGCGACGTCGCCGAGGTCGCCGCCTGGCTCGGCAACGGTGTCAGCGACGGCCTCGTCGAGGAGGTCCCCGGTGGCGACGGTCGCCGCCGGTTCAAGCTGCGTCACCGCGGCGAGCGCATCATCACCCGCGCGCGCCGGCTCACCGACCGCAGTCGCTAGGGACCGCTAGCGCGAGCGCCGCTTCGCCGGCGCCACCACGCGAACGACCGCCCGGACAGGCGCACCCGCGTTCTGCCCAGCATCCACGGGCACGAGCTGCACCCGATAGCGCCCCGGCCGCAGGCCGCGCAGGCTGACCGGCAGCGACCCCGGCCCCGCGGCCATCTCCCGCGACCGCGAGAGAACGGACCTCTCCGGCGAGATCCGGTCGATCTCGAGCAACACGACCGCGGGCTCCGACAGCGTGAACCGCACGGTCAGCCGCGTCCGCGCGCGAGCAGGAACGCGAAGCCCCGACACGACCGGCGGCGGGTCGACCGCCGGCTTCGGGTCGACCTGCACGACACCGCGCATGTCCGGGTGCACCGGCCGCATGAGCGGGCCCAACGAAAAGACCAACCTTCGTCCGTACGAGGCACCGACGGTGGAACTCTCGAGCGCCCGGGCCGATGACCCGGGGGCCGTGACATCGAAGTTCATCACCCTGCTTCCCAGGATCGCGCTCGCCCTCGCGTGCGTGACCCTGACCGTGCACGCGGCGCACACCGGGCTCGGCCTCGGCCATCCGCAACACGACCGGCTCATCGACGAGTGGCTCTACAACGGCCTGATGGTCGGCGCCGCGCTGGCCTGCGTCCTGCGGGCGATCACCGGCACACGCAACCGGCTCGCCTGGGGGATCCTCGGCGCCGGCGTCCTGTCGTGGTCGGCCGGCGACCTCTACTTCACCCTCTTCCTCGCCGACGAGGCCACGCTGCCCATGCCGTCGGTCAGCGACGCGCTGTTCCTCGCCTTCTACCCGGCCGCCTACGCCGGGATGGCGATCCTCGTCAAGCGCAACGTCAGCGAGTTCCACGCAAGCCTGTGGCTCGACGCGCTCATCGGCGCGCTCGCCACGAGCGCCGTCGTCTCCGCGTTCCTCTACGACGCCGTCTCGGTCACGATCGCCGGCGACACGCTCAGCGTGCTGACCACGCTCGCGTACCCGCTGGGCGACGCGCTGCTGCTCGCGCTCGTCGTCGGCCTGCTCGGCCTGACGGGATGGCGCCCGGGCGCGACGTGGGCGATCATCGGCGCCGCGCTCGCGCTCAGCGCCGGCGGCGACGTCCTGTACCTCTACCGCGCGGCCAACGGCACGTACGTCGAGGGCACGATCCTCGACTCGATCTGGCCCGCCTCGGTCCTGCTGCTGGCGATCGCCGCGTGGCGCCGCCCGGACTTCAACGACGTCCGCCTCGAGGGCACGCGGATCATGGCGATGCCGGCGCTGTTCGCGCTCATCGCGATCGGGCTGTTCGTCATCGACCAGATCGAGCCGCTGAACCCGCTCGCCGTCGGCCTGGCCTGCGGCACGATCGTCGCGCTCGTCCTGCGGATGGCCGTGACGCTCCACGAGAACCTGAAGATGGTCGCCGCCAGCCGCGGCGAGGCGCTCACCGACGCGCTCACCGGGCTCGGCAACCGGCGCAAGCTCGTCGCCGATCTCGAGGAGCAGATGGAGACGGTCCGAGCCGACGCGCCGCTCATCCTCATCCTCTTCGACCTCGACGGCTTCAAGCGCTACAACGACAGCTACGGCCACCTCGCCGGCGACGCGCTGCTCGCCCGGCTGGGAGCGAAGCTCCGCGCCGCCGCCGCGCCGTACGGCGAGGCCTACCGGCTCGGCGGAGACGAGTTCTGCGCCGTCGTCAGCGCCCCGCCCGACCACCTCGAGCGCGTGCTCGAGTCGGCCGCCGTCGCCCTGCGCGACAGCGGTGAGGGCTTCGTCGTGGAGAGCTCCTACGGCGCGGTCGCCGTCCCCGCGGAGGCCGATTCGCCGGCGCTCGCGCTGCAGATCGCCGACCAGCGGATGTACGCCCGCAAGGAGGGCCGCTCGTCGCCGGTCCGCGAGCAGACGCGCGACGTGCTCGTCCGCGCGATGCACGCCCACCAGCCCGAGCTGACGACCTACGCCGGCGGCGTCGCCGCGATGGCGATCGCGGTAGGCCGCCGTCTCGGCGTCGAAGGCGAGGCGCTCGACGAGATCGGCCGCGCCGCCGAGCTGCACGACGTCGGCAAGGTCGCCGTCCCCGACGCGATCCTCGACAAGCCCGAGGCCCTCGACGAGGAGGAGTGGGCGTTCATGCAGCGCCAGCCGCTCCTGAGCGAGCGCATCCTCAACGGCGCCGAGGCGATGCGGCCGGTGGCCCGGCTCGTCCGCTCGACGCACGAGCGCTTCGACGGGACCGGCTACCCCGACGGCCTGAGCGGCGAGGAGATCCCGCTCGGCGCCCGCATCGTCGCCGTCTGCGACGCCTACGCCGCCATGACGTCCGACCGTCCGTACCGGCCCGCCGTGAGCCGCGACCGCGCGCTGCGCGAGCTGCGCCGCTCGGCCGGGGGCCAGTTCGACCCGCGGATCGTCAACGCGTTCATCGCCGAGCTCGACGAGCGCGGCCACGCCGTTCCGACCGATGCCGCAAGCGACGATCGCGACTCGTACGTCCGTGAGGTCGCCGGGCACCTGCGCAGCGCACTCGATCAGCAGTCCACTCACGCCTGACTGCGTTCAGGCCGCGCACCGACCGGTCGAAGGGAACCGTGATGAAGCGGATCCTCCTCGCCGGCGTCGTCCTCGCGGCCCTCACCATCGCTCCTGCGGCAGCTCCTGCCGCAGCCCCGACGCCTCCCGGCGAGGCGGTCTCGGTCGTGAACGGCGTTCTGACGTACACGAGCATCGCCGGGCAGGCAGATCTCGTGACCGTCACCGAGGTGTTCGGCCACTACGTCAACGAGGCCTCGACCGCCGGCAACTCGCCCGGCGCCGGGTGCGCGAGCCAGGGCGACTTCTACGTCCACTGCGTCGGTTCGACGGCAGCGAGGATCGACACACTCGACGGCAACGACGGCGTCCTCGTCCTCTCGGTGCTTCCGGCCACCGTCGACGGCGGCACCGGCGACGATCTGATCACCGGCGGCGCCGGCGCCGACGCTCTGACCGGCGGCCCCGGCCTCGACGAGCTCAACGGCGGTGCCGGCAACGACCGCATCTACGCCGCCGACGGCGAGGCCGACACGATCGACTGCGGCACGGGAGACGACCGCGCGGTCACCGACGCGTCCGACGTCGTCACCAACTGCGAGACCGATCCGGTCGTCGAGCCAGTCCTCGAGCCGGAGGTCGAGAAGCCCGCCAAGGTCGACAAGCCCGAGAAGCCGTCCGTCCCGCGCGTCGAGGTCGTCGAGCCCGAGCTGCCCGCGGTCGAGTCGCCGCTGCCTCCGGTGTCGCCGGTCTCGCTCGTCGAGGGCCCCGTCCAGGTCGTCAACGGGCTCGCCCCGATCGTCCTCGGCTGCGCAGCGACCGAGGTCGCCGGCTGCGTCGGCGACGTCTTCCTCGATCCCGCGCCCGCATCGCTCCTCAAGAACGGCGTCGGCAACGGCAAGGGCAAGGGCGCCGAGCAGCGCGCCGAGGGCAAGGGCAAGGGCAAGAAGGCCAAGGTCCGCGCGCTCGCCTCCCGCCGCGGCCGCTTCGGCAAGAGCCCCTTCCAGATCTCCGCCGGCAAGAGCAAGAACCTCCAGGTCCGCCTGACCGCCGAGGCGCGCCGCAAGCTCGGCCTGCCGACCGGCAAGCGCGCCCGCGCCGCACGCCGCGGCCGCCGCGTGAAGGCCGTCGTCAGCGTCGTCCAGCGCGGCAAGAAGGCCCAGCGCTCGGTCGTCGAGCTGCGCGGCTGATCGCGTAGCGTTGGGGCGGCGTGCCGCCGCCCCCGACCCGTTACGCCCGCTCCGGCGACCACAACATCGCCTACCAGGTCTACGGCGACGGACCGATCGACGTCGTCTACATGATCGGGGCGCTGTCGCACCTCGAGGTGCTGTGGGACGAACCCGGCATCGTCCGGCTCATCGACCGGATGGCCGGCTTCGCGCGGATCATCACGATGGACCGCCGCGGCCTCGGCATGTCGGACCCGATCGACGACCCGGTCTCGCTCCACGACGAGGTCGACGACATCATCGCCGTGCTCGACGCCGTCGGCAGCGAGTCGGCCGCGGTCTACGGCTACGCGGCCGGCGGCCCGTACGTCATCCAGTTCGCGCACAAGTACCCCGAGCGCGTCCGCGCGCTCGTGCTCTACGCGTGCTTCGCCAAGACCACGCGCGCCGAGGACATGCCGTGGGCCGACACCGAGGAGGAGCGCGCGCTGCGCGTCGCACGGCTCCTCGAGCAGTGGGGCCAGGGCAACAACATGGCGCTGCTCGCGCCGAGCGCGCGCGCCGACCCGGGCCTGCAGGCGTGGTTCGGCCGCCTCGAGCGGATGAGCGCCTCGCCTGGGCAGATGCGCAAGCTGACGAACCTGCTCGGGGAGGTCGACGTGCGCGCGCTGCTGCCCGAGCTCCGCGTGCCCACGCTCGTCCTGCACCGCCGCGACGACCAGCTCATGGACGTGCGCCACTCGCGCTACATGGCCGAGCGCATCCCCGGCGCGAAGTACGTCGAACTGCCCGGCGTCGACAGCCTGCCGTTCGTCGGCGACGTCGAGGCGTACGTGGGGGAGATCGAGGAGTTCCTCACCGGCGGGCGCAGCCAGTCCGAGCCCAACCGCAAGCTGCTCACCGTCCTGTTCACCGACATCTGCGACGGGACGACCCGCGTCGCGCAGCTCGGCGACCGCCGCTGGCGCGACCTGCTGGCCAAGCACGACGCCGAGGTGCGCCGCCAGCTCGGGCGCTTCGGCGGCCACGAGGTCAAGACGATCGGCGACGGCTTCCTCGCCGTCTTCGAGGGCCCTCCGAGCCCGGCCGTCCGGTGCGCGCGGGCGATCGTCGACGCGACCGCCGCGATGGGCGTCGACGTGCGCGCGGGGCTGCACACCGGCGAGTGCGAGGTCATCGGCGACGACATCGGCGGGATGGCGGTCCACATCGCCGCCCGCGTCAGCGCGCTGGCCGCGCCCCGGCAGGTCATGGCGTCCGGCACGACGTTCGGCACCGTCGTCGGCTCGGGCCTGGAGTGGGAGGACCTCGGGACCCGGCAGCTCAAGGGCGTCCCCGGGGACTGGCCTCTCTTCCGGCTGGTCGCCTGATCCAACTGAGCCATTCCCTTGGAGGAGACTCGCCAGAGGCGAGTTCCTCCGGCGACTGGCCGATCTTCGCGCTCGCCTAGGGGAAGGGATCGCGCCCGCGGGCCTTGGCCCACAGGTAGCGCCCCATGAGCTCGGACCAGTCGGCCAGGCCGCCGTAGAGGTGGCCGACGGGACCGGTGTAGAGCCAGGCGGCGAAGCGGGTCATCGGGCGAGCGGACGGTATCGTCAAGCGCCAGATGAAGACCACCGTCACCGAGCTGCCCGAGTCCCGTGTCCGCGTCGAAGCCGAGGTCGAGCCCGCCGAGGTGCAGAAGCGCGTCGACCAGGCCGCTCGCGCGATCGGCCGCGACCTGCGCATCCCAGGCTTCCGCAAGGGCAAGGTCCCGCCGCCGGTGATCATCAGCCGCGTCGGCCGCGAGGCCGTCGTCGACCAGGCCGTCCGCGAGTCGCTCGGCCTCTGGTACGTGGCCGCCGTCGACGACGCCGGCGTGGCCACGATCGGCGACCCGCAGCTCGACCTCCCGGAGACGATGCCGGGTGAGGGCGAGGCGCTGACCTTCAGCTTCGAGATCGCGGTCCGCCCGCAGGCTCAGCTCGGTGAGTACAAGGAGCTCGAGGTCGGGCGCCGCATCCCCGACGTCGGCGATGCCGAGATCGACGCCGAGGTCGAGCAGCTGCGCGAGCGCCTCGCGCGCCTCGACACCCACGAGGGCACCGCCGAGAACGGCGACTTCGTGGTCATGGACTACGTCGGCTCGATCGACGGCGAGGAGTTCGAGGGCGGCGCCGGCCGCGACCAGCTCCTCGAGCTGGGTTCGGGCCGCCTGATCCCCGGCTTCGAGGAGCAGCTCACCGGCGCTGCCGCCGGGGAGCACCGCACCGTCGAGGTCGCGTTCCCCGCCGACTACAACGCCGAGCACCTGGCGGGCAAGGACGCCGTCTTCGAGGTCGACGTCAAGGAGGTCAAGCGCAAGCAGCTTCCCGACCTCGACGACGAGTTCGCCGTCGAGGCCGCCGGGTTCGACTCGCTCGACGAGCTGCGCGCCGACATCCGCAAGCGCCTCGAGGAGGCCGAGGAGCAGGCGATCGACCGCGAGTACCGCGAGGCCGTCGTCGACGCCGCGGTGGCCAACGCCACCGTCGACGTCCCCCAGCCGCTCATCGACGCGCGGGCCAAGGAGCTGTGGGACAACATGCTCCACTCGCTCAGCCACCAGGGCATCAACAAGGACGCCTACCTCTCGATCGCGCAGAAGTCCGAGGAGGAGCTCCTCGACGAGGCCAAGCCCGACGCCGAGCAGGCCCTGCGCCGCGAGGCCGTCCTGACCGCCGTCGTCGAGGCCGAGAAGCTCGAGATCTCCGACGACGAGGTGCTCGAGGCGCTGACCGAGAGCGCCGAGCGCGGCAACGTCAAGCCCAAGAAGCTCCTGGACCGGCTGCGGTCAGAGGGACGGCTCGACGCGGTCAAGGAGGACATGGCCGCGCGCAAGGCCGTCGACCTCGTCGTCGACACCGCGAAGCCGATCGAGCCCGGGCTCGAGGAAGCGCGCAAGAAGCTGTGGACGCCAGGTTCGTAACGGCGTCCTCAAGACCTGAGCGACATGCGCCGAGTACCCACGAAGTCGCCCACCGTGCGTTGGTAGGCTGCCTCGGCAGGATTCGCGGCGACGAAGTGAAATTGAGCGGAGGATCATGAGCCCACTCGTACCGATGGTGGTCGAGCAGACGTCTCGCGGTGAGCGAGCGTTCGACATCTACTCACGTCTGCTCAACGAGCGGATCATCTTCCTGGGCACGCCCGTGGACGATCAGATCGCCAACCTCATCGTGGCTCAGCTCCTGCACCTGGAGTCCGAGGACCCCGACAAGGACATCTCGATCTACATCAACTCGCCCGGCGGGTCGGTGTACGCGGGCCTCGCGATCTACGACACGATGCAGTTCATCAAGCCCGACGTGCAGACGATCTGCGTCGGCATCGCGATGAGCATGGGCGCGCTGCTGCTGGCCGGCGGCGCGGCGGGCAAGCGCATGTCGCTCCCGAACTCGAAGATCCTCATCCACCAGGTCTCCTCGGGCTTCCAGGGCCAGGCGACGGACATCGAGATCCACGCCAAGGAGATCATCGACATCCGCCAGCGTCTGGACCACATCATCGCGGGCCACACGGGGCAGGACTACGAGAAGGTCCGCAAGGACAC
>CADCVT010000133.1 GCA_902806215.1 uncultured Solirubrobacteraceae bacterium
CGCCCTTCGCCGACGACGTGTCGGTGAAGAACGTGAAGCCGCGCTCGTCGAAGCCCTTGAGCAGCACGATCCGCGCGTTCGGCGCGCTCGTCTCGACCACCATCGCGTTGGGCTCGCGCAGCCCGCCCGCCTCGGAGAACCAGCGCGAGAACTGCTCGAGCCACGTCGGCTCGGCATCCTCCTCGCTCAGGCCCGCGAGCGAGTACGAGCGCCGCATGCCAGAGACGGCCGGCGGCTCGACGAGCGACTCGTAGAGCCGGGTGAGGATCCGGTACGGCTCGTCGCACAGGCCGGTGTGCACCGGCGACGGCTGGATCACGGTCGACGACGGTGCGGCGAGCCAGTGGAAGCGCTCGGAGGGGTCGAGCTTCGCGATCCTGCCGGCCCTCTCGTCGCCGTCGGCGATCCGGGCCATCAGGTCGAGCTGCGCGGCGATCGGTTCGGGATCGACGGCGGGCGCGAGCGCGCGCAGGCGCGCCGGGTCGAGGCGGATCCGGCCTTTCAGGAACCGCAGCGGCCGGCAGAACACGACGACGCCGGCGTTGACGAACTCGCCGCGCTCGATGTGCGGCACGACACGCAGCAGCGCGTACTGGAACTGGCTACGCGGCGGCTCGGGCATCCTCGGCCTCCTCGGCGAACTCGCGCGATCCGGACAGCCGCTCGCGCAGCCACGCGCGGTACGGATCGGGGTCGCCGATCCAGTCCTCCGGCACGAGCCCGACCACGTCGTCGACGGCCGCGAGCGCCCGCGGGGCGAGGCGGGCGTCGGCGTCGGCGATCGAGCCGGCGTGCGGCAGCAGCACGTGGTCGCGGATCGCCGCGAAGCGCCGCGTGGCCGTCGCCGGGAAGTCGTCGCCGTGCTGCACGTACAACGCGGCACCATGGTCGATGAGCCAGAGGTTCCCGTGCCAGACGAGCAGGTTCGGGTTGCGCGGCGTGCGGTCGACGTTCATCACGAGCGCGTCGAGCCAGACCACGTCGGCGGCGAGCGCCGGGTCCAGGCGCGCGGCGGCCGCCTCGTCGAACGCCAGCGACCCGGGCAGGAAGTCCAGGCCGACGTTCAGCCCGCCCGACGCGGCGATGAGGTCCTGGATCTCGGGGTCGGGCTCCGCGTTGCCGAGCGCGACGTCGACGTCGACGAGGACCTGCTCGGGCACCGGCAGGCCGAGCGCCCGCGCCAGCTCGCCGGCGATGACCTCGGCCACGAGCGCCTTCGGCCCCTGCCCGGCGCCGCGGAACTTGACGACGTAGAGCCCGTCGTCGGTGGCCTCGACGAGCCCGGGCATCGACCCGCCCTCGCGCAGCGGCAGGACGTACCGCGTCGCGGCGACGGTCCTCACGCCATCCCGGCGCGCACCTCGTCGGGCACGCGCTTCTTGGTCTTGGTCGCGGGATCGATGCAGACCTGTCGCAGCATCCCCTCGATGAGCAGGTCGTCGCCGCGCACGATGCGCCATTCAAACGTCACCGACGTCTCGCCGACGCGGACGTCGTCGATGAGCACGTCGATCTCCTCGTCGAACAGCGCGGGCGCGCGGTACTTGACGTTCATCTCCGCCACGACGAAGTCGCTGCCGGTCTCGACCATCTCGGCGTACGGGCCGATCCGCTCGCGCCACAGCTCGGTGATCGCGACGTCGAAGAAGAACGGGTACCGGGCGAAGTAGACGACGCCCTGGGCGTCGCACTCGGCGTAGCGCACGCGCATCGTGTGGCGGTAGGGCCAGGTCATGGGCTCGGCACCTTCTCACGGAGCAGGCCCGCGATGGCGTCTGCCGTCTCCGGGCGCAGCTCGCTGAAGACGATCGGCCGCCGGCCGTTGCGGCGCGACACGCGCAGCGCCGCGCTCCTGCGCCGCGGCCACGCCAGCCGCGTCTGGACCGCGGTGATCGCGACGAGGTCGAGCGAGCGCACGCGCCCGGTGACCGCGTCGTCGAGCAGCCACAGGAGACGCCGGTCGGTGACCGCCAGCAGCGCCGACGGCGACGCCCACACCGACACCGGCGTGACGAGCGGGACCGCCTCGTCGCGCCGCAGCGCGGCGAGCATCTCGGGCCCGAGCGCCCGCCGC
The DNA here is from genome assembly GCA_902806215.1 of uncultured Solirubrobacteraceae bacterium. Taxonomy (GTDB): domain Bacteria; phylum Actinomycetota; class Thermoleophilia; order Solirubrobacterales; family Solirubrobacteraceae; genus CADCVT01. The sequence goes on from CADCVT010000133.1 coordinate 2,075, forward strand.
TTCGCCTCGTCGAGCCAGTAGCCCGCAGGACGCCGCGGCGCCCGGCGAACCGGAGCCGCCGGTTGCGGCTGCCGCGAGCCCTTGCGCTTCTGCTGCCAGAGCCCGCTCCGCACCAGGTCGTACGCGGAGTTGATCTCCGCCATCCTGCGCGCGCCCTCGCTCCCGGCGACGTCGGGATGCCACTGCTTGGCCAGGCGCCGGTACTGCGCCGCGGCCTCCTCCGGCGGGGCATCAGGGTCCAGTCCGAGGACGGCGTGGGGATCCATCGCACCTGCATTGTGGAACCCTGCGCGCATGCGACGGCTCGCCGCTCCCCTCGTGCTGCTCGTGGGCGCCCTCGGCGCCTGCGGCGACGAGCAGCCTGCCGAGCCCGCGCCGCCCCCGGAGGTGCAGACCCGGACCAAGCCGGTGTTCTGCCCGAAGGAGCGGTTCGATCGGGTCCGTCGGCCCGATGGCCTGTACGACGTCGAGCGCGTCCCGCGCGGCACGTTCGACGCGCGCGACCTGCTCGGGCTGCGCGAGAGCGCCGCACGCAAGCTCGCCGAGCGCAACAAGTGCAGCGTCCGGGTGACGACCCGCAACGGCGAACGGCAGGCGACGACGCGCGACCTCCGCGTCAACCGCATCAACGTCGTGATCGAGCGCGGCTACGTGACCGCGCTGCAGTCGATCGGCTAACGGACCGTCGCGGCCGCGATGGCCTCTTCGCGCGTGCCGGCGAGCGCGAGGCCCTTGCCGACGCCCGACAGCTCGAGCAGCCGCAGCACCGGGCCGGGCGGGACGACGATGACGAGGCGCTTGGCCTGGCGGCGGAACCGCCCTGCGGCCTTGAGGATCACGCCGAGCCCGACGGAGTCCAGGAACGACACCTCCGTCAGGTCCAGCACGACGGCGACGCCGGGCTCTCCGGCGAGCTCGCCCAGCTGCGATCCGAGGTCGCGCGACGTGGCGAGATCGATCTCCCCACTCGGCGCGACGACGGGCACTTCCGGCGTGTCAGGGACGGTTGACGTCGGCATGGTTTCCGGTAGATCCCCGAAGACGAACTCCCGCTAACCTCGACACCCTGTCAAGTAGTGCGAGAGGAGCCGTGGGTGCCTGAGCTGAGCGACCTCCAGCGAACGACGTTGCGTGCCGTGTGCGACACCGTCGTGCCGTCGATCGAGCGTGCCGACGACCCGGACGGGTTCTTCGCCCGCAAGGCCACCGACGTCGGCGCGGACATCGCGCTGATCGAGATGCTCGACACGTTCCCGCCCGACCAGCGCGACGGCCTGCTCCAGCTGCTCGACGCGCTCGCCGAGCAGGGCTTCGTCGACATGTC
>CADCVT010000134.1 GCA_902806215.1 uncultured Solirubrobacteraceae bacterium
AAGGCGCGGCTGTAGCTGCGCGGCTGCTCGCGCCGCAGTGCGGCGATCTTCGGGACGGCTTCGGCGGTGCGGATGACCTGTCGGGCGGACAGGCGGCGCCCGCGCGGAGGGACGTCGAGGTTCGACGGCGCCTTGAGCACCGTCGCGCCGGGAGCCGTCGAGCCGGCGCTCGATCCGGTCTGGGCGGGCGCCGAGGCCGCCGGCAGCAGGACGGCGGCGGCGGCGAGCGCGAGCAGGAACGCCGCGACCGAGACCGCGAGGAAGCGGGCGGCCTGGAAGCCGGCGTGGCCGGCGCCGGCGCGGAACGTCCAGTGGCGGTTCCAGCCGAAGTTGTTCGTGACAGCGACGAGGAAGGCGACGGTGGCGGCCGTCTTGTGCCCGAGGTCGAGCGCGCCCATGGCGAGCGCGAAGACGGCGAGGTTGACTGCGTAGCCGCTCGCGCCGACCGCGCCGAAGCGCAGCAGTTGCAGCCAGTTCGCCGGTGTGCGCAGGCCGACGGCGGGCCGGGCCAGGAGCGGCGCGTCGACGGTGGCGGCCTCGTCGCGCACGGCTAGCCCTCCACGCCGAAGTGGGCGAGGATCATCGGGGTGACGTCGCGCAGCGACCACTGCGGCTTGGCATCCACCTCCGGTCCTGTCCCGCACCAGATCAGGGCGGCGTGGCTGTCCGTGGCGTGCAGCGAGCCGTGCGACCCGCCCCCGACGTGGTGTCCGCCGCCCCAGTCGCGGAACTCGTACCCCGGTGCCGCCGACAGCAGGACCTCGCCGGAGGTGCGGCAACGCAGCGCCGACCAGACCCGCGCGAGCGCGTCGGGGTAGGTCGCCGAGCTGACGCGGCCATCGGCGACGTCGAGCTCCAGGACGGACGGGTCGCCGTCGACGCTCCAGCGCTCCCCGCGCAGGTCCTCGAGGTCGCCGCCGCGGCGGAAGCGCAGCTCGCCGGCGGGAGAGCGCACGATCGCCTCGCCGTCGGGATGGTCGCTCAGCCGGATGACGAGGTCGACGCCATCCAGGGCGAGGGCCGTGCGCTCCACCCGCTCGGCGAGCTCGTCCCGGCCGTCGTCCTCGAGCAGGTAGACCTGCGCCGAGCGCGAGGCGGGGCAGAGCGCGATCTCCGGATCGTGCCGGAGCGAACCGTCGGGCGGCAGCACCTCGAACCCGTCGAAGGCCGAGAAGAGGTCGATCTCCGCCTCCACCTTGGACTGCGAGTGGTCCGAGCAGACGATCACGGCGTGCTCGGCGAGGAAGGCGTCAGGGCCGCCGCCCGCGTGCATGACGCGCTCGAGCTGGCGATCGGCCTCGGCGATGGAGGTGACCTGGGCCGAAGGTCCGGCGCGGTGCGAGTGGGTGTCGTTGTCGGGCAGGGACAGCAGGATGAAGTCGGCGAGATCGTGCTCGACGAGGTGGGCGCCGACGCAGCCCGTGTGACGGTCGCGAACGCCGGGGAGGCCGAGCTGGGCGCGGCAGCCGGTCCGGCGCGAGGCGAAGATGTCGGCGTAGAAGAACTCCTTCGGCCCCATCACCGGCTTGCGGATGACCTGGGTGGCGAGGCGGACGAGCGCGGTCTCGTCGGCGGGCTCGTGCCGGTGGCGCCCGCGGTACATCAGGTACGTCGTGCCGGCGGTGCGGCCGCCGGCGTCGTCGAGCGACTCGAACACGGTCAGCGCGTCGGCCGCCAGGTGCTCGGCGTTCATGTTGTAGATCGTGTCGTTGAGCGAGCGCTTGATGCCGAACGTGCGCGACGCGCTGAAGCTGGTGCCGTACTCCACGTAGCGCCCCTCCGCGCGGTGGAACCAGTTCATCGACGGGATGCGGTGGCGGTCCGGCGCCGCGCCGGTGGCGATCGTGGCCGCGCAGACCGGGGTGACCGACGGGAACGCGGCGACGCACTCTCCGGTGTACTGCCCGCGCTCCATGAGCGTGCCGAGGACCGGCGCTCGGCCGGTCGACACCGCCCGCTCGAGCATGTCGGGCTTCATCGCGTCGATGACGACCAGGACGAGCTTCTTCGGACGCTCGCCGTCGGCGCGGGCGACCTCGGTCACCGCAGGATCCGCAGGCCCGCGTACTTCTCGCCCTCGCGGCGGCGGCCACCTGACATCAGGAAGGCGAGCCCGGCGAGGACGACGATCGCGAGCGGCGGGAAGAGCACGGAGAGTCCGGCGGCGGCCAGCGCGGCGGCCTCGCGGTAGATCGGCAGTGCGCCGGCGGCGTCCTTGTCGAGCCGCGCACGGACGCGGTTGAAGAGCGAGCGGCTGGCGACGAAGCCGAGCGCGGCGGCGGCGGCCCCGACGACGATGCCCAGGATCACGGGGTGCCCGCGGTCGTCCATCGACCCGCCGCTCTCCAGCGCGCCCAGCGCCAGCAGGGCGACAGCGAAGGCGATCAACCCGGGCCCGGCCTCGAAGGCCTGCTCGCCCGCGCGGCGGCGGACGATGTCAGTCACCGCGACGACCACGACGACGCCGAACAGGAAGATCGGGCTCTCGATAAACTCGAAGCTCGTCCCGTCGAAGTCGATGCCGAGATCGGCCGACGCCAGGGCGCCGACGAGCAGCACCGGGAGAAGGGGCCGGATTCCGATGGCGGCCGCGATACCGGCGCCCTGCAAGAGATCGAAGACGAGGTCCATGGTCCGTTACGGTGGCGGAGGGCCGATGACCATAGACGACACTCCCAGGACCCCGGGGTCAGACGGCGAAGGGAGGCGCGTGGAGCGTCGCCACGGCACCCGGCACGAGATCGAGCGGTACGCGGGCCTGTTCGCCTCGCGCACGCAGGTCATGAAGTCCTCGGCCATGCGCGACCTGATGGCGGTCACCGCCCGGCCCGAGATCATCTCGCTCGCCGGCGGCCTGCCCGACACCAGCACGTTCCCCACCGACGTCTTCGACGCGCTCATGCACCGGATGGGGCGCCAGCGGCTGGCGCGCGCGCT
>CADCVT010000135.1 GCA_902806215.1 uncultured Solirubrobacteraceae bacterium
GAGGACGGCAAGACGTTCTTCTGGGCCGGCAAGTACGCCGACGACATGAACTCGCGCGAGACGCTCGACACGCAGCTCAACGTCTTCGAGACGTTCGAGCCGAAGCTGAGCGAGGCGTCGAAGAACGCCGACATCCTCTTCCTGGCGAACATCCAGCCGGACATCCAGTACGAGGTCCGCCAGCAGTGCGCGAACGCGAAGTTCGTCGCGATGGACTCGATGGACCTCTGGATCAACATCGCCCGCGACAGCCTGCAGCGCACAATCGAGTCGGTCGACGGCCTGCTGCTCAACGACGGCGAGCTGAAGATGCTCACGGGCAAGCCGAACCTGGTCCAGGCCGCCGCCGAGGTGCGCAGCTGGGGCCCGAAGGTCGTGATCGCCAAGCTCGGCGAGTACGGCGCGGCGCTGTTCACCGAGGGCGGGTTCTTCGGCCTCCCGGCGTTCCCGCTGCACACGGTGCTCGACCCGACGGGCGCGGGCGACAGCTTCGCCGGCGGGTTCATGGGCTTCATCGCCGCCCATCACGACGAGGAGCTCGACGACGCGCTGCTGCGCCGGGCGATGGCCTACGGCACGGCGGTGGCGAGCTTCAACGTCGAGGACTTCGGAACCGATCGCGTCAGCCGACTGACGGCCGAGGAGATCACGGAGCGCGTCAGCGAGCTCGCCCGCATCACGCACTTCGAAGACAGCCCGATCGAGCTCGGGCGCTGATCGCCCAGAGGGCGACCAGCGCCTTGGGAGAATCGCCAAAGGGCGATCCTCCCGCGCTCGATTCAGCTGGGCTGACTAGCCGGTGATGAAGCCGGTGCCCTTGACGGCCGACAGAATCGCCTTCTCGCTCTTCGGCTTGTCGAACGTGGCCGGGGCCGGGCGACGCGCCTCGGGGGAGCCGCCGGTGCCGCCGCCGTTCAGGAAGCGGATCCACGCGGCGTGGCGCGCCTCGACGGTCACGATGGTGCCCGCGGCGTTGAGAACGGCCTTCTGGAGGATGTTCCCGGCCTGGCCGAGGTACGCGGACACGCCGGTGTCCTCGAGGACCTGGGCGGTCTGCGCGAAGCGCTCCTTGTCGGTGACCGTGGCGCCGAAGTCGAACGACGGCTTCTTGACCGCAGACCTGCCGAGCGCCTTGCGCAGGAAGGCGACGTGCTCGGCCTCGTGGTCGGCGACCGTCTGGCCGAACAGCGTGAGCTCCGGCGTGGCGAAGGCGTTGTTCGCCACAGCCTGCTCGTAGAACTCGGCCTCGAGGAACTCGAGCGTGAGCGCGAAGTTGAGGATCTTGACGTCGTTCTTCTTCGAACGCTTCGTCGAGATCGCGGCGCTCGCGTTCTCGAGGAACGGACCGAACAGCATGCCGCCGGCCACGGCGCCGCCGCCGGCGACAGCGGCCTTCTTGAAGAAGGCAGAGCGGTCGAGACCAATGTCCTCGGCCTGGGCGCGGATCGCGCCGTCGACGTCGAGGGTCTCGAGGTTGAGAATGTCAGACACGGTGTGTCCTCCGGTGTTTGGGTGACGGGTCATCGAACGACCACACGCCCGTCCATTCCTGGATGGAGCGTGCAGACGTAGCGGTACGTCCCCGGCTTCCTGAACGTCGTGCGGAACGAGCCGCGCGACTTGACGGGAGAGCCGGAGAAGCGCGGGCTGCCGCGACTGATCACGTTGTGCGAGACGCCCTCGTCGAGGAAGTCCCAACGGACCGTTGTGCCCTTGCGGACGGTCACAGCCTTCGGTGTGAAGTCGATGTCTTCGATCTTCACGACCCGCACGCCGGCGGCTCCCCCGTTGGACGGGGAGGCGAGCAGCAGGACGAGAACGAGGGCTGCGGCGGAAGCCGCGATGCGCTTCATAGGAGTCCCTAGCGGGCCTCACCCGATTCCGGATCACTATCTGGCGCGAACCCGCGCGCGTCGCGGCAGGCCGGCTCGGTCGCCACCGCCGGCGTGGGCATTTCAGAGCCTCCTGCTGCTCGGCGTCGGCCGCGCGCACCTGACGGCGCACTCCCGCGGAGCTGAGTGACCCGCACTTAATACAGCTTTAAGATCACTTCAAATCGATAAGCTACTGTGCGCCGCGCTCACCCCCTCGCCCTGTCACCGGAGAGACAGGAGCCCGCGAGGGGGCCTCCCGGAGGTCGCCGTGTTCCCCGTTCGTCCCCGCACGATCGCGCTGCTCGCTGCGCTCGTCGCGTTCCTGGTCGCGACATCGGTCGCCACGTCGGCTCCCTCGGAGCCGGCGCCTGACCGCGGCGAGCGATCGACGCGGCCGCTCGAGCGAGCCGCGAACGGCGCGACGGAGCTTCCCGAGCTGCGGACCGAGCGCTCGCGCACGTACCGCACCCGGGAGGCCGCACGCGAGGTCAAGATCTTCACCGAGCCGGTGAACTTCCGCGACGCCGGCGGCAAGTGGCAGCCGATCGACAACGCGCTGCGGCGGGCCCGCGCGGGCATCGTCAACGGCGACGCCGGCTACAGCGGCGGCCGGTGTTCGTGCCGCGCAACCGGCGCCGGACCCGCCTGACGATCATCGGGATCAACTCGTACGGGTTCGACGATCCCAATCCGGGCGACAGCGTGAACGAGGCTCGGACGGCCGGCTTCAGCCACATCGCGTTCGCGCTGCGCCTGAGCAGGACCCGGGTCTGCACGCCGAGGACGTGCCGGACGCGGTGAGAGCCGGGAGGGCAGCCGCGCTGCTCGCCGTCGTCGGCCTGTCGGCCGCCGCCCTCTGGGGCGGCGCCGGCGGGCCGGACCGCCTGGCCTCGGCGCAGGAGGCGACGCCGCTGATCGCGTCCTTCGTCCTCATCGGTGCGCCGGAGCGGATCGAGCCGCCGCCGGCCGACCGCGTCGCGACGCTGGCGCGGCTGCGCGCGGCATCAGGCGTCGCGGTAGCCCGTGACGGCCCGGTGCTCGTCGCCGACGCTGCGGCACACCGGGTCGAGCGGATCGACGTGCAGGGCCGCGTGGAGACGGTGGCGGGGTCGGGCGCGCCGGGCTTCTCCGGCGACGGTGGTGCGGCAACGGCCGCGCGGCTGCGCCGCCCGTCGGCCGTCGCCGAGCTGCGCGACGGGAGTGTGCTCGTCGCGGACACCGGCAACCACCGCGTCCGCCTGATCTCGAGGGACGGGACGATCCGGACGGTCGCGGGCTGTGGCACCCGCTCCTGCCTCGACGGACCGCGCGGGGTCGCGGCGCTGCCCGGGGGAGGGTTTCTCATCGCCGACACCGGCAACCACCGGATCCTCCGCGGGTCACCGGGCCGTCGCGGCC
>CADCVT010000136.1 GCA_902806215.1 uncultured Solirubrobacteraceae bacterium
ATCACCGGCAGGACCGTGATGGGCGCGTCGTTCGGTGGCGTCAAGGGTCGCGAGCAGGTGCCGCAGCTCGTCGAGCGCTACCTCGCGGGCGACATCGACGTCGACAGCTTCATCTCGCACCGCATCACGCTGGACGAGGTGAACAAGGGCTTCGACCTGATGCACCACCAGGACGGCATCCGGTCGGTCATCCAGTACGTGTGACGACGGGCGGCGCGGACGCCTCGTCGTACTCGGCGCGGCGCTCGCCGACCCAGTCGTCGAGCTCCTGCCAGCGCTCGTAGAGCCAGGCCGTCCGTGCCTCCTCGCCCGCGGGCACGTCGGCCGCGGCGTGGCGCCAGAAGCGGATGTGCACCGTCGTGCCGACGAGGCCGCCGCCCCAGATGTCGCTGATGTACTCGAAGCCGTCGAGGCCGACGTGGCCGCACACGACGACGTCGGCGCCGGCGCGCTCGTCGAGCAGCGCGAGCGGCCCGCCGAGGCGCGGCGGCAGCACGTGGCGCAGGCGGTCGGCCATCGGGGCGATGTCCGGCCGGCGCTCGGCGATGATCGCCTGGGCGCGGGCGATCTTCTCCGGCGTCGCGCGCGTTCCCTCCGGATAGATGAGCACGCCCTCGCCCGGTCCGAGGTCGCGGGCGAGCACGCGCAGCTTCTCGATCTCGGTTGCCGCGTCGGCCGAGCCACGCTTGACGAAGCTCGTCGGGACCCACCGGCCGCCGATGTCGATCGTCGGGATCATCTCGAGCTCGCGCTTGAGCACGAACCGCAGCCCGAGCCCGTGGGCCTTGCCGATGACCGCGTCGGGCATCGCGTTGTCGATGATGCTCGCGTGGCGGATGAGGATGATCTCCGGTCCGGGCCCCGCCTGCTCGAGGCCGTCGACGTCGAACGTCAGGCCGAAGAGGACCCGGACGCCGCCGAGGTGGCTGCGGGCCCAGTGGATGCGCAGGTCGTAGACGAGCCGGCGCCGGCGCTCGGAGTCCGCGCGCGTGACGATGCCGATCGCCAGCAGCCCGAGCATCCCGCGCAGCTCGCCGAACAGGAACCACCACGCCATCGCGACGAGCCGCACCGCCATCCAGGGCTTGCGCCGCTTGAGCCACAGTGCGAGGTCGACCACCACGGCACCGAGGACGAGCAGCGGGAACAGGATCGTGACCGCGACGAACGCGACCGTCTCGATCGTGGCGCCGCGGGCACGGCGAAGGATGCGCTTGCCGAGCGGCCCCTCGTCGGCGAGCAGAGGTCCAGCGGTGACCGAGCGAACCCGCACGCCTCAGAGCCTAAGGGTTGGCCGGGAGGTTCCGCGCCACGCTCTACCCGACCGCCGGGAGCGGCGGGCCAAGGGCGCTGGCGTGGGGGCGCATCGCGCTCGTCACGTCACGCGGAGGGCCTCCCGACCGCGGCGCAGCATACAAGTGACTGAGCGTCAGACGCCCAGGTGCGTCAGGCGGCGATGGAGCCGTGCCCGTGCGTGCCGGCGAGGTGCTGGTGCGACGGGCAGTAGCCGTTGCGTGGCAACGGCTCCCGGCGGCAGGCCGTGCCGCCGCGCGTCGTCGCCGGACAGCGGGCGGGCTCGCCGCCGTCGCCCTGGGGGACGCTGTCGAGGTAGGTCTCGGCGGCGCGAACGTACGTCGAGACGACGCACCAGACGCGCTCGTGCTCCGAGAGCGGGAAGCAGTGGCGCACGTCGGCGAACAGCCGGCGCGCGGGCCTGGCGAAGTACAGGCGGTCGGTGGCGAGGCGCTGCATCGACGCCTCGCATGCGGCGAGCACGTCGCGGCGCGCACCCGGCATGGCGAGCGGGGCCAGCTCGCGGTAGATCCCTCGGCTGAACTGGAACACGGGGCGGGAACTGTCGCTCCTCTTTGCTGACTGCGCACGTGCGCAATGTTGCGTTCGTGCTAACGAACGACGACGGTCAGGCGAGCGCGAGGTCGGCGGAGTCGCGCCTGACGCCCCCGATCGCGACGCGATCGCGCCCTGCTGCCTTGGCCTCGTAGAGGGCCGCGTCGGCCGCCGCGAGCACCCGCTCGTGGTCGAAGACCGCACCGTGCGAGCCGGCGACGCCGAAGGACATCGTGATGTCGAGACCAGCGATCGGCTCAGCCGCGACGGCCTCGCGGAGGCGCTCGGCGATGACGACGCCGTCATGGGCGTCGGCGCCGGGGAGCACGACGAGGAACTCCTCGCCGCCGAGGCGGTAGGCGAGGTCGAACGCCCGCAGCTCCTTGCGCAGCCGGTACGCGACGTCGACGAGCACGGCGTCGCCGACGGCGTGGCCGTGCAGGTCGTTGACCTGCTTGAAGTGGTCGAGGTCGGCGACGATCACCGAGACCGGCAGCGCCGAGATGCGCGCCTGGGCCGCGAGCTCGTCGAGGCGCTGGGCGAGCGCGCGGCGGTTGAGCATGCCGGTGAGGCCGTCGATGACGGCGTCCGTGCGGTGGTCGAGGTCCGAGCGCATGAGCGCCGTCGAGAGCACGGCGACCGCCATCAGGGCGGCGACGAGGTAGATCGTCTTGTAGGCGTCGGGCGCCGGGTCGCCGGCGGGGATCACGAGCGTCACGACGAGCAGGAGCGACGCGGTGAAGAGGACGCCGGCGGCGAGGCCGCGAATGCCGAAGCGCGCGGGCAGCGTCACGACGGGGATCGCGAGCCAGAAGGCCGCGTGGCTGTCGATGCCGCCGGTCATGACGACCGCGAACGCGATCACCACCTGCGCGAACATCCACGACGCGACGATCGCGTACTCGGGCGCCTCGACGCGTTGGCGGACGCTGTCGACGAGTGCGAACCCGAGCACGGCGACGATGAGCAGCAGGACGGGCATGGCGCCGCTGACCGGGATCGACGACAGGACGGCGAGGCCGAGGATCGCAAACGCGGCGGCGCGCGGGCGCTTGAGCCGGTCGTCCATGTCGAGCAGCCGCTCGCGCGCGGCGGCGTCCGGGCAGAGCCAGGTCGATCGTGCTGGGGCGGGCACAGGTGCCATCACGCACAAGATCGGCATCTGACGGCGGAACTCCAACCATGACGTGCGGTCACTGGACGGCCGTCCCGAATGCTTTGGTGCTCAAGTGGCTACGTCAAATGCCGACCCAACCTGGCATGAGGACACTCGACGGTGACTTCCGTGAGCAGATCACCCGTTGCGGCGTGATGACCACCTACGCGGTGGCGCTCTCCTCCCTCGCCTACGTCGTCATGACGTGGTCGAGCCCCGCCCGGCCCGCCATCACCGCGATCATCGCGCTGGCCATCGTCGAGGCGACCGTCATCGCGTGGGTCTCTCGCAGCCGTTCGACCGCGGACGCCCTGGGCGAGCCCTTCCTCGCGCTGTGGAACTGCGGGCACGTCGTGACCGCCGGCGTGCTGTGCCACCTCGACGGCGGACTGGGGAGTCCGTTCGTCTTCATCTTCTTCCTGTCGGTGGCGTTCGCGGGCGGGGCCCTGCGCAGCGCGCTCGTCGTCCGGGTCGCCGCTCTCGACGTGGCGGTGGTCGCCACCGTCGCCGCGGTGCACGCGGGCTCGACCCGCGAACAGGGCGTCGCCGTCATGTGGGCCGGCGGGCTCGTCGTCCTCGCCGGCGTGTCGACGACGATCGCCCAGCACCGGACCCGGAGCGTCACCGCGCTCCGGCAGGCCAAGGAGGAGGTCGCACGCCGGCTGGCGCGCGTCGTCGAGTACCGCGACGACGACACCGGCGGGCACATCGAGCGCATGGCCGAGTACGCGATGCTCATCGGCCGCGCGATGGACCTCGACGACCACGCGTGCCGCGAGCTGAGGTTCGCGGCGACGATGCACGACATCGGCAAGGTCGCCGTCCCCGACGCGATCCTGCTCAAGCCCGGCAAGCTGACCGCCGAGGAGCGCACGGTCATGGAGACCCACGCGCGGGTCGGCCACGAGATGCTGGGCGGGTCGGGCAGCGAGCTGCTCGACCTCGCCGCGACGATCGCGCTCACCCACCACGAGCGCTGGGACGGAGCCGGCTACCCGTGCGGCCTCGCCGCCGAGGCGATCCCGCTCCCCGGCCGCGTCGTCGCCGTCGCGGACGTCTTCGACGCCGTCACGAGCAAGCGCGTCTACAAGGACGCCGTCGAGGTCGAGCGCGCGATCGCGATCATCGAGGACGGCAGCGGAACGCAGTTCGACCCGGACGTCGTGCGTGCGTTCGTGCGCGCCGTCGACGAGATCAAGGCCGCGCGCGCACGCTGCACCGATCCCGAGCCGCGCCCCGCGCTGGACCTTCCGCGGGCCCTGCGCGACGAGGGGCCGAAGCCGGCCGGCGCTCTCGCGCTCGCCTAGCGACGCACGGTCACCGCCTTCGTCGCGCGGCCGGCCGCGCCGAGATCGATCTCGACGGTCGCGGGAGTCTTCGCCTTGCGCGCGGCGACCCTGCGTCCCGCGGCCGACAGCTTCGCCTCGACGGTCGCCGTCCTGCCCGCGGCGATCGCGACGCGCGCACTGCCGAGGACGACGGGCCTGGCGCCGCGGGTCTTCAGGCGCAACGTGCCGCGGCACGGCGTCGTCGCGGTGCAGCTGACCGTCGCGCGAACCCTGCCGCGGCGGATTCGCAGCACGCTGTCGCGCACCGACGCCGCGGCGCCGCGCGTCTTCGCGGCCGGACCGGCGACGACCTCGCG
>CADCVT010000137.1 GCA_902806215.1 uncultured Solirubrobacteraceae bacterium
GGCAGGCTCTTCGCCGGGCCGAACGTGCCGGGCTGGATCGCGTCCTCGTCGCGCCCCCAGTTGCACGACGAGCGGGCGCCGTCGAGCACGGGCAGCCGCAGCGCCTGGAACGTCGCGCGCCCGAGCGCGGTGTTGCAGACCTGGGCCTTGTCGTCGGTCACGTGCGGGACGACCGAGATGTCGGCGTAGTACGCCTCGCCCTTCGAGTCGGCCGCGATCGTGTTGACCCACGGGATGCCCTGGTTGCGCCGGATGACCGCGTCGTACTCGCGGACGTCCTGCGCCTGGTTCGTCTCGAAGAAGTGGTTGAGGTAGCGGAAGTTCTGCGCGTTGGCGTCGCCCATCGCGAACGCCTTGCCCTGGCCCCACGGCAGCGGGACGCCGACGAGGTCGTCGACCATCGGCCCGTACTCGGTCGAGTACAGCGTGCGCTCCTGGTCGATGAGCTTGCCGTCCTCGCCCTTCACCTGGACCTTCACGGTGTCGCGCTGCATCTCCTTCGGCTGGCCGTCGACGAGGTAGGTCGTGGGCGAGCCGGGGACGAGCGTCAGCTCGAACGGCGTGAAGCGGAACGCGGTCGAGACGGTGTGACTCCACGCCAGCCCGCGCGTGTGGCCGATGAGGATGAGCGGGACGCCGTAGAGCGACCCGCCGCTGACGTCCAGCTTGCCGGGGATGGTCAGATGCGCCTGGTAGAAGCGCTCGGACCCGTCCCACGGGAAATGCGGGTTGCCGAGCAACATGCCCTTGCCGTTGTCGGTCTGCTCGCGGCCGATGCCGTAGGCGTTCGAGCCGATCCCGCCGAGCGGGAACCGCTCGCCGAAGGTGTCGATCGCGGCCTGCGCGTCGACCGTGCGGCTGCCGCCCTGGACGTCGCCGGGGGGCGGCGGCTGCGCGCCGCCGATCCCGTCGATCGCGACCGCCTGCGAGGCGAGCAGGGCGAGCTGGTAGAAGCGGCGGTAGGCGTCGATCTCCTCGATCGGCCGGACCCACTCCTTGCCCCGGCACGCGGGGTCGGGGAGGTTGTCGACGCCGGTCTCGCGCAGGTAGCGGTTGTAGCCCGCCACATAGCCGCGGACACCCTGCTTGACCTCCTCGCGCGGCCCGAGCGGCGGCGCCTGCGCCATGAGCTTCTCGATGACCCGGGTCTGGTTGATGCGCTTGTAGAAGAAGTCCGACTCGAGGTTCGTAGCCGGGAACCCGTTGCCGCGCAGCACGTACTTCTCCTTCGGCCCGAAGAACTTCGAGCGCTCGGCCCGCACCGTGACGTACTGGTCGGCGATGACGCAGATGTTGTCCTGGGCGAACGCGTAGCCGTAGCCGTAGCCGATCCCCGCGATCGAGCTCGCGGTGATGTGCGGGATCCCGTGCGCGGTGCGCCGGATCGTGGCGTCGAAGTCGTCCTGTGCGAGGGCGGCCGCGGGCGCGGCGATGACGAGGAGGGAGAGCGCGAGCAGCAGCACGCGTGCCGGACGGGACATGCCCCGGCACGCTAGAGAGGAGGTGGCCGCGGCGCGCTACTTCGCGGTGCGGGCGCCGCGGACGCGGCGGGTGACCCACCCGGCGGCGCGGCCGTCGGGCAGGCGCAGCCGTGCGCGGACGCCGCGGGTCCCGCGCGTCAGGCGGACCCGGGTCGCGGTCGTCGCGACCTTCAGCGGACGCCAGCGGTTCGAGCGGCCACGCCTGACCTGCACGTCGAACCTCGACCCGGCGGGACCCAGCCGAACGACCGAGCGCTTGACCGTGAGGAGCAGCCGCGGACGCTTGGTCGCCGCGGCACGCGCCGGCGGATCCGGGATCCTCGGGAACGGCCCGATCGTCGGCAACGGCTTGCCGAAGTCCGACTGGAACGCCGGGGCGAGCGAGGGTCCGTCGTCGGGCTCGTCGTCATCAGGCCGGAACTGGGCGGGTGAGGGTGAGCCCGGGTCGCTCGGCGCCCCTCCGTCACCACCGCCGTTGCTCGGGGCGTCGCCCGGCTTCGCGGCGCCCGGCTTCTCGACGTAGATCGGCGACGTCATCGCGAGGTAGGTGAGGTCGGCCGTGCAGAGGTCCAGCGGCGACGGCGTGCCGGGCGTGCAGTTGGGGTCGGCGTCGGCGCTTCGCTGATCGCCGAGCAGCGAGGCGCGGACCCAGCCCGGCTCGCTCGGCGCCTTGAAGGACACGGTCCCGCCGGGGGCGAGCTCCTTCTCGAGCAGGGTCTTGCCGTTGGCCCGGATGCGCGCGGTCGCCGGGGCGTTCAGACCGTCGCCGCGTACGCGCATCGCGGCGCCGGGTGCGACGGTGTCGCCCATCGTCGACTCGAACGCGCCGTCGCCGTCGGCGTCGGACTCGAGCAGCAGCCGGGCCGCGCCCTGCGACGGGGCGAGGCGGGTGATCGTCGTGCGCCCGTTGCGCAGCGCGCGCAGGATCGCGGCCTCGCTGCGGTCCTCGGCGAGCACCCACAGCGAGGGCATCCCGAGGTTGGCCTGGTTGCCGCCGTGCGAGTCCGAGCCGGACGTCACCGGGACGCGCCAGCCCTGCTGGAGCCAGCACTCCCAGAACACCTCGGCGGGCCGCAGGAGCGTCGTCGCGTTCCACACCTCGAGCGTGTCCGGCCGCGCGGTGAACCCGTACTTCCAGTCGGTGTTGCCCTCGCCGCCCCTGGCGATCTGCTCGCAGCCCGTGATCTCGGCGTCGCCCTTCTCGGTCGGGTGGTTGATCTGGAAGAGCGAGCCGTCGCCGTTGACCGACGCCGCGAGCGTCGCCGCGTCGGGGACCTTCTTCTTGACTTCCTTGGCGCCGATCACGTGGGCGTGGCCGCCGGGGAGCGAGTGCTCGTAGGCGTGCACGCCGATCACGCCGGCCGACCCGAACGCCGGATCGCTCCACGCGCGCACGTCGTTGTGGTCGGAGATCGTGAGGAAGTCGAGGCCCTTCGCCGCGCCCTCGGCGAAGCGCTGCGGCACCGAGGCGAACGACGAGTACAGGGTCTCGGGACCGGTGTTGTCGTCGTTGGGCGGGCAGTACGAGTCGTGCGAGTAGCACGTGTGAACGTGGCCGTCGCCGGCGAGCCACTGGCCCTTCGGCGCCTCGCGCGTGGCCTCGATCCAGATCGGGCTCGAGTACGCGACGGGCTTGCCGGCCCGGCGGGCGCGGACGAAGAAGTAGCGCTCGTCGCGCCGTGCGGTACGTGTCTCGGCAAGCGTCCCGGTCCCGGTCGCGACGACCTTGCCCGCACTCGTGACGAGCTCGAGCGCGAGGCTCGGGTCGGTGGTCGTCGCGGCGATCTTCAGCTTGTCGCCGGTCGCGCGCACGAGCCGGCTGCCCATGTCCGCGCCGTCGACGCCGAACGTCATCCGCAGGCGGCTGCCCTCGCCGGCGGCGAGCGCGTAGAAGCGCCGGTCGAGCAGCGCCGCGCGGATGCCCTCGGGCGTGCGGTCGTGGGCGAGCACCACCGTCTTCGGCCACTCGGGGCCCCCCCAGTTGTCGAGCGGCGGCTTGCGGTGACCGAGGTCCTCGGCGCCGATCGCCCCGACGTGCCAGCCCTTGTCGAGCGCCTCGACGAACGGTCCGGCCTTGTAGTTGCGCGTGTCCGAGCCGTACTCGCGCACGTCGTTGAAGAGCTCCATGCCGACCATCCGCTCGTCGGCGGCGGGCACGTAGGCGAAGCCCTTCCAGTCCAGATCCGGGCCGCCGGGCGGCTGGAAGTCGAGCTTTTTGGCCGACGGGTGGTTGAACGTCCCGAGGCCGTCGGCTCCGCCGCCCTGCGCGGGCGACGTCGTGAACCAGCGCCAGAACGCTCCCATGTCGGCGTAGCCGCCGGCGTCGACCTCGTTGACCCAGTTCTTCGAGAAGAGGACGTTGAGGTGGCCGAAGCGGTCCGAGCTCCACTCGAACCCGCGGATGCCGGCGAACGATCCGTCGGTGTGCTTCGTCGCCGCCTCGGCCGTGGCCTCCCACTTGCGCAGGCCGTTCGGGCCGTCGGCGACCGCGCACTCGGCGAGCAGGATCTCGCCGTCGCCGCCGCGTCCCTCGCCGTAGCACCCCTCGTTGAAGGTGCTCGGCAGGCCCATGTTCGTCGAGTGGTCCGAGCCGGCCATGAAGTCGAGCCCGTACTTCCTGCCGCTCGCGTAGAAGTCGTCCGGGGTCGTCCCGGGCCAGCCGTCGGAGTACGCGCTGTGCTCGTGCATCGCGCCCACGAGCTCGAGGTACGGGGACCTCTCGGCCGCCGGCGCCGGACCCGGCGAGGCGAGGCAGACGAGGGCAAGGAGCAGGGGGACCGCGAGGCGAGTCATCGACATCTGGAACGATGGTCTAGCCATGAACATGCGCTCCGCACTCCTCGTTCTCAGCATCGCCACATTCGCCGCTGCCTGCGGCGAGGAGATCGAGGACCGCGCCGTTGAGCGCGACACGCCCGCGATCACCTCGCCGGGCACCACGATCCCATACGAGAACGGCGGTGGCGACGGCTCCGGCGCCGACGGCTCGGAGAAGGCCAACGAGCGCGGCGGGGTCGGGGCGGGCCCCGACACGCCCGCGCCGGTGGACGAGCCGCTGGGGGAGTCCGCCAACCCGGCCCAGGGGGAGGGCGACGAGTGAGCGAGCACGGCAAGGTCGAGGGCGACGGGTACGCGCTGGCGAACCTCGACGACCTCGGCGAGGGCTACGGCTTCCGCAAGATCCGCAAGGAGCTCGACGTCAAGGCGTTCGGCATCAACGCGATCGTGATGCCGCCGGGGCACGCAGCGGGCTTTCACAGCCACGAGGAGCAGGAGGAGACCTACTTCGTGCACCAGGGCACCGCCGAGTTCTCGTTCGGCGACGGCACGAAGCACGTGGTCGGCTCCGGCGGCGTCGTGCGCGTCGACGCTCCCACGGTGCTGTCGGTCAAGAACGTCGGCGAGGACGACCTCGTCTACGTCTGCGCCGGCGGCAAGGACGGCTACGTCGGCCGCGACGGCGTCATGGCCGAGGGCGCGAGCCGCTCCGAGCCGCCCGCTTGAGGAGCTAGATCGGCCACACGCCCTGCCCGGCGGGCAGGACGTTGCGCGTGTCGACGATGAGCCGTGCCTCGTGCCAGTGGGGATCCTCGAGGAACTCCCGGTGCGGCGTGAGCATGACGATGCAGTCCGCGTTGCGGACCTCGTCGGGCGTCCACGCGACGCTGAGGTGGCGCTCCGTCCCGATGTCGAGCACGGGCACCCAGGGATCGCAGTAGCGCACGTCGGCGTGCCGGAGCTGGAGCTGGCGGAAGATCTCGAGGCTCGGCGACTCGCGCGTGTCGTGCACGTCGGCCTTGTAGGCCATCCCGAGGAGCAGGATCCGTGAGCGCTTGATCGCACGGCCGTGATCGTTGAGCGCGTCGGCGACCTTCTGGATGACGTGCCCCGGCATCGACGAGTTGACCTCGTGCGCGGCGTCGATGAGACGCGACGTGTACCCGTACTCGCGCAGACGCCACGAGAGGAAGTGCGGGACGACGGGGATGCAGTCGCCCCCCAGGCCCGGGCCCGGGTAGTGAGGCATGAACGCGAACGGCTTGCTCGCCGCCGCGTCGATGACCTCCCATGCGCTGATGCCGAGCTTGTCGCACATGAGCGCGAGCTCGTTGGCCAGAGCGCTGTTCACGGCGCGGAACGTGTTCTCGTGGAGCTTCGCGGTCTCGGCGACGGTCGTGCTGCTCAGCGGGACGATGTCGTTGACCACGGTCCCGTAGACCGCCTCGGTCCGCGCCCGGCACTCGGGCGTGACCCCCGCGACGAGCTTCGGCGTGTTGTGCAGGTTCCAGGTCCGGTTCCCGGGGTCGACGCGCTCCGGCGCGTACCCGAGGAAGAAGTCGCGGCCGGCACGGCCGCCCGCGCGCTCGAGGATCGGCAGCACGACGTCCTCGGTCGTGCCCGGGTACGTCGTCGACTGGAGGATGATCAGCTGCCCGGGCTGCAGGTGCGCGGCGACCGACTCCGCTGCTGAGATGATGAAGCTGAGGTCCGGCGTGCGCGTCTTCGACAGCGGAGTGGGGACGCAGATCGTCAGCGCGTCGAGATCGGCGATCGCCGAGTAGTCGGTCGTGGCGGTGAGCGACCCCTCGATGCCCGAGTAGCGCTCCTCGGGGACGTCGACGAGGTACGAGCGGCGGTCGTTGACCGCCTGGACGCGCCCATCGCTGAGGTCGATCCCGACGACCGGGAACCCGGCCTCGGCGAACGCCAGCGCGAGCGGCAGGCCGGCGTAGCCGAGGCCCACGATGCCGATGCGAGCCTCGCGGGTCTCGATGCGTTGCTGGAAGCTCGTCGCTGTCCGGGCGGAGGTCGTCACGCACCGGACGGTAGAGCGTCGGGCCCTCCCGTGCGACGGCCGCGGCGAACTGGGCGGCAGAGCACCCGGTCACGCGTGTGCGAGAGTTGTCGCCGTGCGAGCGCTCGTGACCGGCTGCGCGGGCTTCATCGGCTCGCATCTCACCGAGGGCCTGCTCGGCGGCGGCGCGGAGGTGGTCGGGGTCGACTGCTTCAACGACAACTACGGTCGCGCGCAGAAGCTGCAGAACCTCTCGCTCGCGCGCGAGTGGGACGGCTTCGACTTCGTGCCGCTCGACCTCGCGCTCGGCGATCTCGCCGACCTCGTCGAGGACGCCGACGTCGTCTTCCACCTCGCGGCGGAGCCAGGCGTGCGCCCGAGCTGGGGCGCGGCGTTCGAGCGCTACACGCGCAACAACGTGCTCGCGACGCAGCACCTGCTCGAGGCGGTGAGGGCGACGCCTGAAAAGCGCTTCGTCTACGCCTCCTCGTCGTCGATCTACGGGCAGGCGGAGACCCTCCCGACCCACGAAGACATGACCCCGATGCCGTACTCCCCGTACGGGGTGACGAAGCTGGCGGGCGAGCACCTCTGCCAGCTCTACCACCGGAACTTCGAGCTCAGCACGGTCGTCCTGCGCTACTTCACCGTCTTCGGTCCGCGGCAGCGTCCTGACATGGCCTTCTCGCGCTTCTGCCGAGCGGCCCGCGACCGGACGCGGGTCGACGTCTTCGGCGACGGTCAGCAGACACGCGACTTCACCTACGTCGGAGACGCGGTCGCCGCGACGATCGCGGCCGGAACCCGTGCGGCCATCGACGGGCAGGTGTTCAACATCGGCGGTGGCGTCCACGCCTCGGTCAACGAGACGCTGACCCTGCTGACCGAGATCGCGGGGTGCGAGATCGACGTCCGCCGCGAACCGCGGCAACACGGTGACGTGCGTGACACGTCGGCGGACACGACACGCGCGCGGCGGTTGCTGGGCTTCGAGCCGGCCACGGGCCTGCGCGACGGGTTGTCCGAGCAGTGGTCGTGGATGACGGCCGTCGCGCTGCGATGAGCTCGCGTATGCCACGTGTCCTGGTCACCGGCGCTGCCGGCTTCATCGGCTCCCACGTCGTCGACGCGTGCCTCGCGGAGGGCATGGACGTCGTCGCGACCGACGATCTCTCGGGCGGGTTCCGCGAGAACGTCGACCCCGCAGCCACCTGGGTCGAGGGGGATCTGCGCGAGGCCCGGTTCGTCGAGTCGCTGTGGAGGAACCACGGGCCTTTCGAGCACGTCTACCACCTGGGCGCCTACGCAGCGGAGGGCCTCTCGCACTTCATCCGGGCCTACAACTACCGGACCAACCTCGAGGCGAGCGCCCTCCTGGTCAACCAGTCGGTGCTCCACGACGTCAAGCGGTTCGTGTTCACGTCGTCGATCGCGGTCTACGGCGCGGGCCAGGTGCCCATGACGGAGGGCCAGGCGCCGCGCCCCGAGGACCCGTACGGGATCTCGAAGTACGCCGTTGAGCTCGATCTTGCCGCCGCGCACGAGATGTTCGGGCTCGAGTACACGATCTTCCGGCCCCACAACGTCTACGGGGAACGGCAGAACATCGCCGACCGTTACCGCAACGTCATCGGGATCTTCATGAACGCGGTCCTCCGCGGCGAGCCGATGCCGGTGTTCGGCGACGGTCGCCAGACCCGCGCCTTCTCGTATGTCGCCGACGTGGCGCCGGTCGTCGCGCGGAGCCCGCTGGTAGAAGCATCGCGCAACGGTACATTCAACATCGGCGCCGACGTCCCGTACTCGATCATCGAGCTCGCGACGACGATCGCCGCGGCGTTCGACGCCCCCGTCGACGTCGCCCACCTGCCGGAGCGCAAAGAGGTCGTCCACGCCTTCTCCGACCACACGAAGGTGCGGCGCGTCTTCGAGACCCCGGAACCGCTCTCGCTCGACGACGGGATCCGGCGCATGGCCGACTGGGTCCGCGCGCACGGCCCGCGCGATCCGGTGGAGTTCGGCGAGAGCATCGAGATCGACCGGAACCTGCCGCCCATCTGGCGCGGCGCCTAAGCTGCCGCATCGGATGCACAGAACATGCGCTATCTGATCACCGGCGGGGCGGGGTTCATCGGCTCGCACCTTGCCGACGAGCTGCTCAGCCGCGGCCACCGCGTCCACGTCCTCGACGACCTGTCGACGGGATCGATCGCGAACATCGCGCACCTCAAGCCCCGGCCGGACTTCGAGTACACGATCGACTCGTGCGAGTCCCCCTCGGTCGTCGCGGAGCTCGTCGACGAGTCCGACGTCATCTACCACCTCGCCGCCGCGGTGGGCGTCGAGCTGATCGTGCAGAGCCCGGTTCGCACGATCGAGACCAACGTCCGGTGCACGGAGGTCGTGCTCGACCGTGCGAACCGCAAGCAGAAGCCGGTGTTCATCGCCTCGACGAGCGAGGTGTACGGCAAGTCGCCGGCTCTGCCGTTCCAGGAGGAGGGCGACCTCGTGCTCGGAGCGACCAGCAAGGGCCGCTGGGCGTACGCATGCTCGAAGGCGATCGACGAGTTCCTGGCGATCGCGTACTGGAGGGAGCGCAAGCTCCCCACCGTCGTCGCGCGGCTGTTCAACACCGTCGGCCCTCGGCAGACGGGCCGGTACGGCATGGTCATCCCGAACTTCGTCCGGCAGGCCCTCGCCGGGCAGCCGATCACGGTCTACGGCGACGGCGCGCAGCAACGCTGCTTCTGTCACGTGCATGACGTCGTGCAGGCGCTCGCGGGGATCATGGAGCACGAGGAGGCGTACGGCGAGGTCTTCAACATCGGCGCCGAAGAGGAGATCTCCATGCTCAAGCTCGCCGAGCGCGTGCGCGATCGCGCCGACTCGGACTCCGAGATCGTCCTGCTGCCCTATGACCAGGCGTACGGCCCGGGCTTCGAGGACATGGCCAGGCGCATCCCCGACCTCACCAAGATCAACGCGGTCCTCGGGTGGGCGCCGCAGCGCACCCTGGACGAGATCCTCGACGACGTGCTCGACCACCAGCGCGCCGGCGCGGGAGCCTGACGGCCCCGGCCCGCATCGATCGCGCTCGCAGACCGTTTGAGTCCGGGACGTGACGCTCGGATCCGATCAGGCGCTGTACGGCGCGCTCTGCGGGACGATCACACTTGTCGTCGTCGGCTGGCTGCTGTACGGCCTCGTCTCGCGGCTCGGGCGCAGCCGACCCGGGCTCTCGCTCACTCGGCCGCTGGCGGCGGCCGTGGCGGTGCGGCTGGCCGCTGCCGGGCTGTTCGCGGCGGTCCCCGCGCTCCAGTCCCTCCGTGGCCCGGACGAGCGCGTGTTCCTCGGCCTGGCCGCGGCGCTGGGGGAGGGATCGGTCGTGGTCTCGTGGCTGGGCGACCTGCACGTCCGCCTGTTCGCTCTGCAGTGGGCGGTCTTCGGCGAGGGCGGCGAGTTCCACCTGCGCGTGGGGCAGATCGGCCTCGCGGTCGCCGGCCTCACGCTCGCGGCCGTCGCCGTCCACGACCTGGCCGGCCCCCGGGCCGCGACGCTGACCGCGTGGATCATCGCCGTCGAGCCGAGCAACGTCTTCTTCTCGACGATCCTGCACAAGGAGGCGCCGATGATGCTCGCGGGCGGGCTGGGTCTGCTCGGCTGCGTGCGGATGTACCGTCGGCGCGACCTCACCGCCGCGCTCATCCTCGGGGGCGGCGTCCTCGTCGGCCTGGGCGCACGGCCGTACGCCGGCGCCGCCATCGCGGCCGCGGGGTTCGCGGTGACGCTGCACGCGTCGCTGCGCAGCGTCGGGCCGGCGCGGCGGCGGGCTCCGCGGATCGCCGCGGCATGCGTCGTCATCCCGCTGCTGGCGCTCGCCGCGGCGCCCACCACCGAAGTCTTCGCGCGGCTTCAGCTGTCGCAGAACGCGAACGTGTCGGACCAGGCCAACCTCACCCTGGAGCCGATCGACTTCTCCTCGCCCGTCGCGGTCGCGCGCAACCTCCCGCGCCGGGTGGCCGACTTCCTCCTGCGCCCGTACCCGTGGCAGGTCGGCAACCTCAGCCAGCAGTTCGGCGTCCTCGGGACCTTGGTCGCCTGGCTGCTGTTCGTCATCGCGGGCGTGGCGGCGGTGCGCCGGCCACGGCGCCTCGAGCAGATCGTGCCGGCGCTGTACCTCCTGGGCGGCCTGATCGTCGCGTACTCGCTCAGCGCGGGCAACGCGGGCACGGGATTCCGCTACCGAACCCACGTGGTCGTGCTCCTCGCGGCCGTCGCCTGTGCCCTGGTGGTCGCGGCGCAGCGTCAGCGGCGGACCGGGGACGAACCCGGTTCGCGCGCCGCTATGGTCCTCGACCGTGTCCTCGGCGAACGCTCGTAGACGCCTGCCTGGGCCCGTCCTCGCGGCGCTGGCTCTCGCGCTGCCGGCGGCCGGATGCGGCGGCGACGGCGACGCGCCATCGGCGACGCGTCCCAAGGCCGAACGCCCGACCGCGGCCGTCGTCGCGGCGGCGCGCGACCCGCAGTCGTCCGTGTCCGTCGTCAAGCGGTACTGGCGGTTCGTCCAGGACGGGGCGCTCCCGGGCGCCATCTCGCTGTATGCCCCGGGGGTCGTCCGCACCATCGGCGCCGGGACGTTCGCGGGGATGCTCTCGCAGCAGCAGCAGACCATCGCGACCGCCCGGCTCAACCCGCTGTACGTCGAGGCTGTTGCCGACGGGGTGATCGTCGGGGTCGAGTCGCTGCCGCCGGCGGGCGCGAAGGCCAAGTTCTCGTACTACCTGCGCCGTGGACCCGATCGCGAGTGGCGCATCATCTACGACACGTTCTCAGCGGCCGCGCTCCAGAGCTTCGTGCAGGCGCGCGTGCAGCGCTCCGTCGACCCGGACGCGAAGACGCCGTCGTCGAAGGCCGCCGCGGCAGCCGACGACATCGTCGACCGGTACCGGACCGCCGCGCTCGAGGGCATCGGGAGGCGTTCGACCGAGCGCGCCCGTCGGGCGCGGGGATCCGACGACGACCAGGCCGGCGAGTCCCGCGACGCGCCGGCTGACGAGCTCGGCGAGGTGCCTGCCGACGAGCCGCGAGGCACGCAGCCCGACGAGTGAGTGGGCGCGATGAGGCGAACCCGCGCCGCCGCCGGCTCGCGCCGCGGCCGGCGCTCCTCGTCGCGCTGCCCTTCCTCGTCTGCATAGCCGCCACCGCCGCCTTCGTGGCGACGCTGGAGGACGGCTACACGTCCACCGTCACCGTCGGCCTGGGCCCGCAGGTCGTCCTCGACGAGCTCGACGCGGTCCGCGGGGTGGATGCGGCCGGCGAGGCGGGCATCGCCCGCGCCGATCTCCTCATGGCCGAGAGGCTCGTCCCCCGGCGCCCGTGGATGCGCGGCCGGGTGCTCGACCACATCAGCATCGCTCGCAGCTCGGTCGGCCGTGATCTGTCCATCACCGCGCGCGGGCCGGACCGCGCCGCGAGCGAGCGTCTCGCCCTCGACTTCACCGCTGCCCTGGCCGGAGAGCGTGCCCGCGATCTCGATCGGGTCGTTCGCGAGCTTCGCGCCGCGGTCTCGCTCGAGCGCAGGCTCCGGGTCGGCGGCGCGGGCTCGCGGCGTGCGTTCGAGCGAGCGCGCGTGATCGCCCCGCTCGAAGGGGGCGGTCTCCTGCTCCCCGATCCGCTGCGTGTGAGCGAGACGCGTCCGGTGAAGCGTCCGGCGCGCGACCTCGCGGCCGCGGCGATCCTCGGCCTGCTGCTCTCGCTCAGCGCTCTCGCGTACCGAGCGCGAGCTCGGAGTAGAGCTCGCCCTTGATCGCGAGCATCCGGTCCTCGCGGAACTCGCGCTCGACGCGCTGCCGTCCTGCGGCCCCGAGGGCTCGTCGCCGATCCGGATCGGCCAGCGCCTCACGAAGCCCCTGCGCGAGCGCGGCGGGTTCGCACGGCGGCACGAGCCAGCCGGTCTCGCCGTCACGGACGAGATCCTCGATCCCGTTGACCCGCGTCGCGACGACGGCGCGTCCGCACGCCATCGCCTCGAGCACCGTCGCCGGCATCCCCTCCCACAGGGACGGCTGGCAGTAGACGTCGGTCTCCGCCAGCAGGGCGCGGACGCCGGCGCTGTCCAGCGGCCCCGCGAACCGGACGTGCTCGGCGATGCCAAGGTCGTCGGCGGCAGCGCGGACTTGCCCGAGCGTGGGCCCTTCGCCCGCGAACACGAGGCGTAGGGCGACGCCCTCGGCCAGGAGCTTCGACGCGGCCAGCACCAGATCGTGCTGGCGCTTGCGCGAGATGAAGCGGGCGACGCACGCGACCAAAGGGACGTCCGCGGGCACGTGGTCGGGAACCCCCCACTCGGCGGTGGCGATGCCGTTGGGGATGTACCGGATGCGGCCGGGGGCGATGCCGTGCGCGTCGAGCAGGTGGGCCGCGCCTTCGGAGTTCGCGTCGTAGACGTCGACCAGCCTCGACGTCAGACGCTCGAGCGTCAGCACGAGACGCGACTTGAAGCTCCTCATGTCCTCGACCTCGGCCGGGTGCAAGCCCTGCACGCCCGAGACGAAGCGAGCCCGTGTCAGCGCGCGGACGAGGAACCGGGCGAGGAACGGGCCCTTGAACCCGTACGCGTGGACCACGTCGTACCGGCCCCGGCGCAGGACTTGCCCGAGCCGCCAGGCGGTGATCGCCCAGCCTCGCCCGCCGAGCGGCCAGACGGCCACGCCCGCGGCCCGGAGACGCTGCGTGATCGGACCCCCGGGGGCGAGCAGCGCGACGTGGACGTCGAAGCGATCGCGTGCAAGCGCGGAGGCGAGCTTCACGACCATGAGCTCCGTGCCGCCGATGCCGTCGCATGTGAGGATCTGGAGGACCCGGACGCGCCGCGCGCGCTGGCTTCCCGCGCTCGTCTCGTCACTAGACTTCTGCGCCATCACGCCAGAGTCCTCGCCTTCGTTCCCCGCGGGGTCACCGCCATCAAGCCTCACCAGTCTGTTGCGGTGCCCGGCCACCGGCGGCCGGCTGGAGTTCGACGGCTCCGCCCGGCTGACGGCGGCGGGCGTGTCGCGCAGCTACCCGATCGTCCGCGGCGTCCCGATCCTCGTCGTGGAGGAGCGTAGCCTCTTCTCGCCCGACGACTACGTCGACGAGGACGTCGTCGCGGGCCGCTCGGGCACTCCGGCGGGCCGACTGGTCCACGCCGTCGGCCGGCGCCTGCCCGCGCTGTCGCCCAACGTGGGGACGGACGACAACCTCGCCGAGCTGGCCGAGCAGGTCAGGGCCCTCGTCGGCGGTCGGCGCGCCCGTGTGCTCGTCGTCGGCGGGGCGGTCGACGGCGTCGGGTTCCCCTCGTTCCGCGCGGGCCTCGACGACGCAGAGATCATCTCCGTCGACGCCGCGTTCGGCCCGTCGACGGACGTGGTGTGCGATGCGCACGACCTCCCGTTCGAGGATTCGGTGTTCGACGCGGTCGTCTGCCAGGCCGTTCTCGAGCACGTGGCCGACCCGCAGCGCGTCGTGTCGGAGATCCACCGGGTCCTGCGTCCCGGTGGGCTCGTCTACTCCGAGGTCCCGTTCCTTCAGCCCGTGCACGCGGGTGCCTACGACTTCACGCGCTTTACCCAGGTCGGGCACCGCCGCCTCTACCGCTGCTTCGACGAGCTCCGCAGCGGCGCCCAGGGAGGCCCCGCATCCGCGCTGGCCTGGTCGCTGGCCTACTTCGCGCGAGCGGTCATGCCGACGCGGCCGCTCCGGCTCGCGGCGTTCGCCGCCACCGCCGTCATGGTCTCCTGGCTGCGTCATCTCGACCGCTTCCTCGTCGGCCGGCGCGCGGGGATCGACGCTGCCTCGGGCACCTTCTTCCTCGGCAGGCGGCGCGATTCGCCGGTCGACGACCGCGAGGTGATCGCGAGCTACCGCGATGAGAGCGGCGCGTTCCACTACGACCGCTGCTGACCCCTCCTAAGAGCGTCGGACCCCGCCGTCAGACCGGAATCCGACGCTATGATCGGATGTTCGGCCGTGGTATCTCGTGCGCCCGTATCCGCTCGACTTGTCTCGCCGGAACGCGTGCGGACCGCGCTTCCACGCCGTGCTGCGGCGACGGTCGCGGTGGCCGCCCTCGTGCTCCTGATGCTCGCCGCGCACGCGGCGCACGCCGCGACGCGTCCCGGCTCGCCGTACGACGACCGCGCGATCGACGTCGATGACGCGGCGGACGCGGTGGCGACGCGGGCCGAGCTGCGGCGCTTCGTCTGGGGCGACGGAGGACTCCCCGCCGACAAGCTCCCGCTCGTTGAGCACGACGTGGCCTCCCCGGTCAGCGGGCTCGTCAACCTACGGCGCGTCGACGCGCTGCGGGTCCCGATGGTCGTCGGGGTGACGGGAGTGGCGTACCACTTCATCCCGGAGGAGGGGGCGAAGGGGCGGCTCATCGTCGTCCACCAGGGCCACTCCTGCAAATTGCAGGACAGCATCGGCGTCGCGAACACAGGCGAGGGGATCCAGCGGACGATCGCCGGAGCGCTCGCCCACGGCTACGGCGTGCTGGCCGTCCAGATGCCGGCCAGCAGTCCGGACAACTGCCGGCCGGGCGATCACGCCGACCTGTTCGCCTTCACGAAGCCGCCGCTCGGCAACGCGATGCGGTACTTCCTCGAGCCGACCGCGGTCGGGTTGAACTACGTCGCGACCCAGGGCGAGGAGGACGGCTTCGCCCCCTACGGGGAGTTCGCAATGGTCGGTCTGTCCGGCGGCGGCTGGGCGACGACCGTGTACTCCGCCATCGACACCCGGATCACCCGCAGCGTCTCGGTCGCCGGCTCGCTCCCGCTCTACCTGCGGCAGGGGAACTCGATCGGCGACGAGGAGCAGTTCCACCAGGCGTTCTACGCGCGCGCCGGCTACCTCGACCTCTATCTGCTGGCGTCGTCGGGAACCGGGCGCGTCCACCGCGAGGTACAGATCCGTCGTGACGAATGCTGCTTCGGCGCCGCGCCGTCACAGTCGCTCGCCGACGAGAACGGCCAGACGTTCGACGAGGCCGTCGCGGAGTACACCGGCGCAGTCCGTGCGCGCCTGTCCACCGTCGGCCCGGGCACCTTCCGCGTCGACATCGACGAGGCCGGGACGGGGCACAGGATCACCAACGAGCTGCTCACGTCGCTGGTGTGGCCGACACTCGCCCGCACCGGCGACGGCCCGCCGCCGGCGTTCCCTCCGCAGGACTTCCCGCCGGAGACGTTCCTGCGCGGGGCGCCCGAAGGCGCGACGAACAAGACAGGGGCTTCGGTCGAGCCGTCGTCGGATGTCGCGAACCCAGGCTTCGAGTGCAGGCTCGACACCGGCGCGTGGGCGCGCTGCACGTCGCCGCACACGCTGTCGGGGCTGGCCCCGGGCGAGCACGTCCTCGCCGTCCGCGCGAAGGATCGCACCGGCAGCACCGACCGCTCCCCCGCCACCGCGACCTGGACGGTCGACACCTCGCCGCCGACGACCTCGCTCGACGCGACCGAGGGCTTGAGCCGCGAGCCATCGGCGGGCCCGGTCTTCGCCTCGTCGGAGGAGGGCTCGACGTTCGAATGCGCCCGCGACGGGGGCGACTGGGCGGCGTGCACCTCCCCGTTCCGCCTCGATGACCTCCCCGACGGCGAGCACACGTTCTCGGCGCGTGCCGTCGACGCGGCCGGCAACGTCGACCCCGCGCCTCCGGTCGCGCGCTGGACGATTGACACCGCACCGCCGCTGACTTCGATCGAGGCGGCGCCCACGGGCGTGATCCGCGAGCGATCCGGCGATCCGCGGCTCGGGTCCTCCGAGGAGGGCTCGACGTTCGAGTGCCGCCCCGACCAGGGCGAGTGGGAGCCCTGCGACGCGATGCCGAAACTCCGCGACCTGGCCGACGGCGAGCACACGTTCTCGGCGCGGGCGACGGACGCGGCCGGCAACACGGACCCGGCTCCGCCGATCGCGCGCTGGCGCGTCGACACGACGGCGCCCGAGACCTCGATCACGGCCATCGCCACGGCGGGCGCGGGTGAAGCCGGGACCCGCGTTGACTTCGCATCGACCGAGGTCGGCTCGCGGTTCGAGTGCAGCCTCGACGGCGGCGCACCCTCCGCCTGCTCGTCCCCGCACGTCCTCGGTGCCCTGGCCGAAGGCGAGCACGCGCTCGCGGTCCGCGCGATCGACGCGCTCGGGCATGCCGATCCGACGCCCGCCACCGTGACATGGACGGCCTTCGCGCCGCGCATCGTGACGGCGCCGCTGGCGGCGATGCCGCCCGCTCAGCCCGCTGCGCGGGTTGTGCCGGCCCTCGTCCCGACCCCGGCCGCCGGGATCCCGGGCGTGCGCTTCATCGTGGGTGCCGGATCGACGGCCCCCTCCCCGGCCGCGCCGCGGTTCGCCCGCCGGACGCGGCGCATCTCGGCGGGCAGGATACGCGCACTGCGGACGACGACCGGGACCGTCTCGTTCCGGGCGA
Organism: uncultured Solirubrobacteraceae bacterium; assembly: GCA_902806215.1. Taxonomy (GTDB): domain Bacteria; phylum Actinomycetota; class Thermoleophilia; order Solirubrobacterales; family Solirubrobacteraceae; genus CADCVT01. The sequence goes on from CADCVT010000137.1 coordinate 16,745, forward strand.
TCCTGCGCGGATCGCGACCCCGCACGCTCGAGCTCGGGCGCAGACGCCTCTCCTTGCGCGCCGGCCGGTCGGCGCCGCTCACGCTCAGGCTGTCGAAGCGCCGGCACGACGAGCTGCGCGCCGCGGGCACCGTCGAGATCGTGGTGACCGTGCGGATCGTCAGGGGCGGCACCGTGGGGTCCGTGTCCTCGCGCGGCCAGGTCGCGATCGGCCGCAAGCGCGCCCGCACCGGCGGGGCGCGATGATCCCGAGTTCCCGAGGCAGATCGTCGGCAAAGGACGCAGAGACTGTGAAGTTCGACCGCAAGGCCATGCTCACGATGACCGCGGGCGCCGCCGCGGGCGGACTGATGGCCGCGCCGTCGGCACGCGCCGCCGACCCCACGCCTGGTAACGACGACGTCATCTTCGAGGGAGTCGGCGACGGCGTCGCCGATGACGGCCCGGCGCTCCAGGCCGCGCTCGACCGGCTGGCCGCCGCGGCCGGCGGCCGGCTCGTCGTCCCGCACGGCACGTTCCGGATCGCCACAGCGGTCCGAGGTGACTTCACCCGGAAGGCGGCCGGCGTGCGCATCGTCGGCAGCGGCTCGGCCTCGCGGATCCTGATCGCGACGGGCGTCGCCGCCGACGCGATCACGTTCGCCGGGTGCTTCGACCTCGTGATCAGCGACCTGTACTTCGTCGGCACGCCGGGGCAGGCCGACGACGCCAGGTGCGCGCTGCTGTTGACCAACTGCGAGAAGGCGTGGATCAGGTCGTGCGGGTTCGTGGGGCTGGCGGTCGCCGCCGCCACGGCGAGAGCCGTGATCTACGCGTCGGTGTGCGACCTGCGGATCAGCGAGTGCCGCTTCGGCGGGTGCACGGCGAGCAGCGGCCGCAACAAGTCGGTGGTCGAGGTCGACCAGTGGCGCGGCATCCAGGTCGAGAACACCGACTTCGTCGACTGGGCGTGGCTCGGCGACGTCTACTACTCGAAGACGCCGCAGAGATCGGCGTACTCGTGGATCACCGTCAGCAGGGCGCAGGACCATTACAACGACGGCATGGATCCCAACGAGGCGATCTTCCGGAACCTTCGCCTGGACGAGGGGGCCTACGTGCCGCTGTCGGTGCGCGCGGCGAACGGCCCGCGGGTCGCGAACGTGCTGGTCGAGAACGTCGGGGTCAACGGCAACGAGGCCAGCGGCGGGATCGGGATGTACTTCCGCAACGTCGACCGGCTCAAGATCCGGGCGAGCCTCGTCGGCCTCCAGCAGGGTGGGTCGCGCCGCAACGCGGTGCAGCTCAACGACGTCGTCCACACAGAGATCGAGCGGCTCGTCGCCCGCGGGACCTACGACCAGATCACGACGGTCAACTGCCCCACCCTGATCCTCGAGGACTGCACCTACGGCTCCCTGTCGACGACCGGAACCACCGTGATCACCGGGACGTCGCCGGCGATGCTCTCGGCGGCGGGAGACGTCACCGGCCTGCCGCCCGGCAAGGGCCTGGTCGTGATGTCGCCCAACGGCCAGGTCAAGAAGCGGATCGGCATCGACGACTCAGGCGCCGTCGCCGTCACCGACGTCTGACGTCTCAGGCGACGTTCCGGCGTCGAGCGCCTCGAGCCACCGGTCGATCACCACGTCGGGCGCATGATGCTCGACTACGTAGCGCCGGCACCGTGACGCGAGGTCCTGCTCTCGGTCACGCTGCTCCCACAGCCGCGCCGCGAGGGCCGCGAAGCGCTCGGTGCTCCCTCCGGCGTAGCCACCGAGCTCATACCGCTCGATCAGTGCGTCGGGGTCGTGGGCGAGCGAGAGGGCGGGAACCCCGCGCGCCCACCCTTCGAGGAACACGTTGGGCATGCCCTCGTAGTCGCGGGACGTGTTGACGACGGCGACCGCGCGCTCGATGACCGCGCCGACCTCGCGGCGCGGTCGCGCGTCGAGGACCTCCAGGTTCGGCAGCTCGGCCGCGCGGGTCAGCAGCCGCCGCCGGAGCGCCTCGGCCTCTGGTGAGACCGCCACCCCGAGGAGCCGGAACCGCGCGCGGGGCACGGCCTCGGCCAGGTCGACGTAGGCCCATGGGTCCTTGTATGGCTCCAGTCGCCCGATCCACACGAACGCCTCGCCCGGGGCGGTGCGCGCGGGCGCCGCCTCCGCGACGCTCCGGATCACGACACCGTCGCGGCGCAGGTGCCGCCAGCACAGCTCGCGCTGCTCCTCGGTCTGCACGACGAGGCGGTCTGCCGCCCGGATCCCGAGCGCGTACCCCGCCCGGTTGAGCCGCGACCGCTCGAGACGATGCCAGGCGAAGTCCGTGACGTTCGCGCTCGAGAACACGAAGCGGCGCCGCCGCAGCCGGGCGGCGAACGCGACGAGGCCGGTCACCGATCCCGCGCCGCGCTGCACGTAGGTCCGCGCGTCCGCCGCGAGCAGGAACCGCAGGGCCAGGACGATGCGCACCAGGGGCCGCAGCGGCCCGCCTCCGGCCGGCCGCGGCTGCCGGAGGACGTGCACCCCGTCGACGGTGTCGGGGAGCGCGATGCCAGTGTCGTCGACCCCGATCCCCACGCGCAGACCGCGGGCGGCGAGGCCGCGCGCGACGAGCAGGACCTGGGTCTCCGCGCCTCCGGGAGGCGGACCGCTGCCCGGAACGAGAAGCGTGCCGATCCACGGCGAGTAGAAGAGGACATCGAGCCGGTGCTCTGGCATTCGGCGGCGGGACAGGCGGCCATCGTATCCGGAGCATGCCGGGCTTCGCGGGGCGTGTGACCGCGCCGGGGCTGCCTCTGCGGCAGGATGGAGGGCATGTGTGGCATCTCCGGCTTCGCCGGTCCCGGCGCCGCGGGCCGTCGCGATCTGGCGGACCGCCAGATCGCGCTGCTCGATCACCGCGGCCCGGACGCGCACGGCGTCTTCGTGAAGCCCGATGCGGTGCTCGCGCAGAACCGCCTGGCCGTCATCGACCTCGTCTCCGGCGACCCGCCGCTCACCGACGAGTCAGGGGACGTCGGGGCGGTGCTCAACGGCGAGATCTACAACTTCCAGGCCCTGCGCGAGGAGCTGGCCCACGCCGGGCACCGCTTCTCCTCGCGCGGTGACACCGAGGTGCTCGCCCACCTCGCCGAGGAGGAGGACGATCCGCGCGAGCTCGCCCGGCGCCTCGACGGCATGTTCGCGTTCGCGACGTGGGACGAGCGGCGTCGGCGCCTCCTGCTCGGCCGCGACCGCCTCGGCAAGAAGCCGCTGTACTACGCGATGACCTCCGACGGTCAGCTCGTCTTCGCCAGCGAGATCAAGGCGCTGCTCGCGCACCCCGGCGTTCCGCGCGAGTTCGACCCGTCAGTGCTCCCCTCCTACCTGCTGTACGGCTACGTCCCGTCGCCCGGCACGGTGTACGGGGGCATCCAGTCGGTGCCACCGGGGGCGGTGCTCGCCTTCACGCCGGGCGGCGAGCCACGGGTCGTCTCGTACTGGGAGCCGCCCCTCGTCGGCCACAACGCCGGCGCGCACGCCGACCTGTCGCTTCGCGCGGCGGCCGCCGGCGTCCGCGAGCGGCTCGAGCGCGCGGTGGAGCGGCGGCTTGTCGCCGACGTCCCGCTGGGCGCGTACCTCAGCGGCGGCATCGACTCGAGCGCCATCGTGGCCCTGGCCGCGGACCGGGCGGACCACCGCCTGAGCACGTTCACCATCGGCTTCGAGGACACCGACGGGTTCGACGAGCGCCCGTACGCGAAAATCGTGGCGCGACGCTACGGGACCGACCATCACGAGTGGGTGGTGCAGCCCGAGGCCGTCGACCTCGTCGACCGCCTCGTGTGGCACTACGACCAGCCGTTCGGGGACTCGAGCGCGATCCCCACCTACCTGCTCGCCGAGCTCACCCGCAGGCACGTTACCGTCGCCCTGTCGGGCGACGGAGGCGACGAGCTGTTCGGCGGCTACGAGCGGTTACTCGGCGGCCTGCTCCTCGCGCGCTACAACGCGGCACCGTCGCTCCTGCGGCGGGGCGTCGACAGGACGCTCGAGGCGGCGGCGTCGAGCCCCGCCCTCGACCGGGCGCGCCGCTTCACGGCCAGCGCGGATCGTGGGCTGCCGATCGCCTACGAGAGCTGGGCCGGGTTCGTCTCGGAGGCGGACCGCGACCAGCTGCTCCGTGGGCAGGACGGCGCGGGTGCCGCGCACGCGCGGATCTGGGAGGCTTCGGCCGGCGCCGCGACGCTCGACCGCCTGCTCGACCTGAACCTGAGGACCTACCTCCTGGGCGACCTGCTGCCGAAGGCCGACCGGATGAGCATGGCCCACGCGCTCGAGGTGCGATCGCCGTTCCTGGACGCCGAGCTCCTCGACTACGCGGCCCGCCTGCCGCCCGCGCTGAAGATCCGCGGGCCGGTGCTGAAGCGGGTCCTCAAGGCGGCCGTCGCCGACCTGCTCCCAAGCGAGATCGTCAAGCGGCGCAAGAGGGGTTTCGGGGTGCCCGTCGACCGGTGGTTCCGGACCGACCTGCGCGAGTACGTCACGTCGCGCCTCACGGCCCCCGACGCGCGTCTCAAGGAGTGGCTGGACCCCGGCGCCGTCGACGCGCTCGTCGCCGATCACGTGAGCGGCCGGCGCAACAGCGGGCACTCGCTGTGGACGCTCCTGACGCTGGAGGTTTTCCTGCGCGAGCGGATCGGCTAGCGCCGTTCGAGGAGCTGGTCGTAGAGCGCCTCGACGTCGGCGACGAGCCGGTCGACCCCGAACCGCTCGCGCACGTGGGCCCGCGCGTGCGCCCCCATGCGCTCGCGCAGGGCCGGATCGGCGGCCAGCTCGGCCAGCGCCGCCGCGAACCCGGCAACGTCGTCCGCGGACACGACGAACCCGGCCCCTGGGACGACGACGTCGCGCACGCCGCCGACATCGGTCGCGACGAGTGGCCGGCCCGCGGCCGCCGCCTCGATGAGCGATACGGGCGTGCCTTCGCTGGCCGAGCTGAGGGCGCCGACGTCGGTGGCGGCGGCGATCGCCTCGAGGTCCCGGCGATAGCCCAGGAACGTCGTGTGGCGCTCCAGGCCGACCGCGCGGACCTGCTCCTCCAGCTCGGCACGCAGCGCCCCGTCGCCGACGACCGCGAGGTGCAGGCGCGCACCGTCGCGGCGAGCCTCGGCAACGGCGTCGACGAGTCGGTCGACGCGTTTGATCGGCACGAGTCGTCCGACGAACGTGACGACCACATCGTCGTCGGCCACGCCGAGCTCGGTGCGCACGGCCCCGCGCGCCCCGGGCTCGACGCGGTCGAACCGGGCGAGATCGAGGCCGAGCGGCACGACGCGGAAGCGCCGGGCCGGGGCGATCCGCAGCTCGACGAGATCGTCGACGGTCGCTCGGCTGACGCCGACGAGGCAATCGGTGACGAGACCGAGCGCGCGCTCGATCGACCGGAAGATCGCGTTGCGCGCTGGGCCGAAGTACCCGCGCAGCACGTGGCCGTGGTACGTGTGGACGATGATCGGGCGCCCACGGCCGGCGAGGAGAGCGGCGACCCTCCCCAGCGTGCCCGCCTTAGCCGCGTGCGTGTGGACGATGTCCGGCCGGAACCGCCGGATCTCGCGGACGAGCCGCCACAGCGCCCGGGCGTCCGCGGCCGGAGAGAGCTCCGGCCCGAGGAAGGGCACCGAGATCCACCGAGCCCCAGAGCGGTCGGCCAGCTCGTCGTACGACTCCTCGCCTGGGCCGACGGACCCGGCCAGCAGCAGCGACTCGTAGCGCGAGCGGTCCAGGCGGCCGCCCAGGAGGCTGACGTGGTACGCGGGGCCGCCGAGGTTCATGCGGGCGATGATGCGCAGCACCCGGACCGGTGCGTCCGGGGGTGCGGTGTCGCCGGCGCCCCGGGTCAGGGCGCCACCGGCAGGTCGGTCGCCCCGCTCAGCGCTTCGTAGGTCCGGCGGAGGCCCTCCCCGAAGCCGATCGACGGCCGATACCCGAGGATCTCCGTCGCGCGCGAGATGTCGGCCAGCGAGTGGCGGACGTCCCCGGTTCGAGGCTCCGCGTGCTCGACATCGACCGTGAGGTTCAGCAGCGCGCCGATCTCGACGACCACCTCGTTCAGCGTGACGCGCTCGCCACACGCGACGTTGAAGACGCCGCCGCCGGGGGCGCGGCCGCTCATCGCCAGCAGGTTTGCGTCCACCACGTTGTCGATGTAGGTGAAGTCGCGCGACTGCTCGCCGTCGCCGAAGATCGTCACGCTGCGGCGGGCCGCGGCGGCCTCGAGGAAGCGCGGGATGACCGCGGCGTACTGCGAGTTCGGATCCTGGCGCGGCCCGAAGACGTTGAAGTAGCGCAGGGCCACCCCCTCGACGCCGTAGACCTGGCTGAACGAGCGGCAGTAGCTCTCGCCGGCGAACTTCGCGACCGCGTAGGGCGAGATCGGCGCCACCGGCATGTCCTCGCGCTTCGGGAGCGCTGGGTTGGCGCCGTACACCGACGACGACGACGCGTAGACGACGCGCTCGACGCCGGCGTCGCGCGCGGCGAGGAGCACGTTGAGCGTCCCGGTGACGTTGACGGCGTTCGACATCAGCGGGTCCTGCACGGATCGCGGGACGGACGGGAGCGCCGCCTGGTGGAGGATCAGCTGGCACCCGCGCGTTGCGTTTGCCACGCGCTCGTAGCTCTGGACGTCGCCCTCGACGAGGTCGACCTCACCGGCCACGTGCGCGAGGTTCTCCCGCCGCCCGGTCGCGAACGAATCGAGGACGCGGACGTCGTGGCCCTCGCGGAGGAGGCGATCGACGAGGTGGGATCCGATGAACCCTCCTCCGCCTGTGACGAGCACTTTCACGGCACCCGTTGTACCGCACCCGGCCCCACGTGACGCTACGGTGGGCCGCGTCCTGAGCAGCGAACCGCACCCTCACAACGTCGAATGGACGCCCCGGAAGATCGCGCGGTTCTGGGGCTGGTGGGGCGACCAGATGGGGTCGCAGGCCTTCTTCAGCCTGACCCACGGCCCGCGGCTGCTCGACATCGCCGGGCGCTCGGTCCGGTTCGACGGCGCCCGCGTGGTCGACGTCGGCTGCGGTCCAGGGCACCTGCTCGACCACCTGCTCGAACGCGGCGCTCGGTGCTCCGGCGTCGAGGTGGCCGAGACGCTCGTCGCCGAGGCGAACGCCCGCCTCGAGGGGCGCCCCTGCTTCGAGGGGGTCTCCCAGGGTTCCGTCGACCACCTGCCGCTGCCCGACGGCATCGCCGACGTCGCGTGCTCGCTCGAGGTCGCGGAGCACCTGCTCGACGACCAGCTCGACGCCCACGTCGCGGAGATGAGGCGGATCCTCCGGCCGGGCGGCCACCTCGTCCTGACCACGCCCAACCGCGAGGACCTGCGTGCCGAGCACGCGCTGTGCCCGGACTGCGGCGCGGTCTTCCACCGCATCCAGCACGTTCGGGCGTGGACAGCCGAGTCCCTGACCGCCGTCGCCGGCCGCGCCGGCTTCGAGCCTGTCCGCGTCGTCACGACGGTCATGGCGCCGACACGGACGCAGGTGGTGCTGAACGTCGCCCGCCGGCGGCTGCGGCCTCTGGTCGGGGCCCCTCGGCTGCCGCTGCCCCAGCTCATCTACATCGGCCGGCGCGACTAGCGAGCCGCTCCCGAGGCGCGTGGCCTGCGCAGCTGGCCGACGACCGACCGGATCACGCCGGGCGGTGGCGGACGGAGCACCGCGCGGACAGGCGTCCCGGTCTGGGCGCGGAGGACCAGCAGCATGAGGCCGGCGAGCGTCCAGTAGGCGATGGCCGACGCGATCGCCGCGCCGACGATGCCGAAGGGCGGGATCAGCAGCACGTCCAGGATGATGCTGAGAACCACCACGGACACCGCGGCGAGCGACACACGCGAAGGCGACGCCAGGCGGATGAGCAGCCCCCGCACCGGCCCCTCGATCGCCAGCCCGATCGCCCCGAACGCGAGGATGATCAGCGGCACGACGCTCTCCGTCCACTCCGATCCGTACAGGATCGCGATCAGGGGATACGCGGCCGCGGCGAGGAGGCTCGCCGCCGCTACCGCTAGCAGCCCCGCGAAGCGCGCCAGCTGCACGGTGTACTCGATCGCCCCCGCGTCGTCGTCCTCGGTCTGGCGGTTCAGGCCGGCGAGCGCCAGGCTCGACGCCACGAGGAACGCCACCTCTGCGATCGACGTGGACACGGAGTAGCGGCCTGCGGCGGCGGTTCCGATCAGGACGCCGACGAGCACGATGTCGAGCCGCATGATGAGGAACGCGCCGAGAGCGGTGGGGTGCAGCCACACCCCGAGGCCGAGCGCCCTCCGCCCCAGCGTGCCGGGCCACATCGGCAGCAGCGACCGCCAACCGACCCGGCGCGCGAGCGCGAGCGCCACGCCCCCGGTCCCCACGGCGAGCGCTCCCGAGATGACGGCAAGGACCGTGGCGGGCGCTACCGGTCCGACGACGACCTCGAGCAGCACCAGGGTTCCGAGCTGGACGCCCGCGCTGAACGCCATGGCGAGCCCGTAGGGCACCACGCCTCCGATGCGAAGGAGCACCGAGGCCCAGAGGAAGCTCGCCGAGGCGAGCGGGACGCCGGTTGCGGCGATGGCCAGCTCGGACACCGAGACGCCCTCGGGCAGGGCGGGGCGGATCGCCACTGCGAGCGCCGCATAGCCGACGAGCCCGACCGCGCCGACGAGCGCGCAGCCCGAGGAGGTCAGCCGCACGGCGGTCGGCGCGTCGAGCTCGCGCCGTGCCAGCAGTCTGCCGATCCCGCTCTCGACCGACAGGTGCGTGGCGGTGCTGAGGATCGCCGCGAAGGTCGCGGGCAGGACGTACTCGCCGCGTCCAGCAGGACCCAGCACGCGGGCCGCCGCGACGTTGAAGCCGAACAGCAGCGCGAACTGCAGCAGCCGCAGGCCGATGAGCGCCGCGCTGCGCGATACGCCGTTGGGCGCCATCATCGGGAGGATGGCAGCAACGTCAGAACCGGCGAGAAGCGCGACCGACCTCCTCCACGCAACCCGCCGCCGCGAGCTCGACCTGCTGTTCGGGCGCGTCCCTCCCGGCACGTTCGCGACCGGCCTGGAGCTCGGTGCCGGGGACGGCTACCAGTCCACGCTCCTGACGCGATGGGTCCGGCGGCTGACCAGCACCGACTACTGGGGGCCGCCGCCCGGCGAGCCCTCGGACGCGGTCGAGTACCGGCGATGCGACGCGGAGCGGGTGGACGAGGAGCTCCCCGACCGGCGATTCGACCTCGTCTTCTCGTCGAACATGATGGAGCACGTCCCCGACCCGCAGCGGGTCCTCGACGGCACGAGGCGCGTGATGGCGCCGGGAGCTCTCGCGGTGCACGTGATGCCGACCCCGTTCTGGAAGGCGACGCACCTCGCGGGGTTCTGGCCGAGCCGCGCGCGGACGGTCATCCGCGCCCTCCGCCGGCGACAGGCTGCGCTGGCCCCGCTGGCGACGGACGTGAACAACCCGCACAAGGACGAGGGCTCCCCGCCGCGCCGCGCGCTCCTCGTCCCGCCGCCGCACGGCGCGGACGAGAACACGCTGGCCGAGCTCTGGCGATTCAGCCGGCGGCGCTGGCGCAGCGAGTTCGAGCGGGCCGGTTACGTGGTGGTGGCCGAGATCGCCGGCCCCGTCACGTCGGGGTACGGCTTCGGGCTCGACGCGACAAGGCGGCGGCTCGAGGTTGCCGGCGTGTCGTCGGAGACCGGGTTCGTGGTACGTCCAGCCGGCGACCCGTCGCCGTACGAGCCCTTCCTGACGGGGGATGCGCCGCGAACGGGCGCCGCACCCGTGCCGGGCCGCTAACCTCGACCGACCCGACGTCCTGCTCTAGGTGGGAGCGGCGGAAGCCGTCCTCCATGCCGCTCGAAGCCCGCCTGCTCACCGGCCTCGCTCTCGCGCTCGCTCTCGTCTACTGGACGACGCCGATCGCGATCCGCGTCGCGCACCGGTTCGAGTTCTACGACAAGCCGATCGGCTACAAGGGCCATCGCGCCCCCACGCCCTACCTCGGCGGCAGCGCCGTCGTGCTCGGGTTCGTCGCCACGGTGCTCGCGCTCACCGGCGACTGGCAGCGCACGACGCCGCTGGTTGCCGGGGTCCTCGTGCTCTGGGTCGTCGGCACCGTCGACGACCGGCGACAGGTCGCGCCGGGCTACCGCGTGGCCGTCGAGTGCGCCATAGCCGCAGCGCTCTGGGCGACCGACCTCGGCTGGTCGCTCGGCCTGGGAGACGGCGTCGACTTGGTCGTCACGACGCTCTGGATCGTCGGCGTCGTCAACGCCTTCAACCTGTTCGACAACCTCGATGGCGCGGCCAGCACGATGGCGCTCGTCGTCGCGTCCGCCGTGGCCGTCCTCGGCGTCGTCGACGGTGACGTCTGGGTCGCCGTCACGGCCGCCGCGCTGTGCGGTGCGTGCATCGGCTTCCTCCCGCACAACTTGGCGCTGCCCGGCGCCCGCATCTTCCTCGGCGACGGCGGCAGCATGCCTGTCGGCTTCGCCGTGGCGGCGCTCGTGATGATCGGCGCGTCGAGCGCGGCGGCAGAGTGGCAAGCGCTCGTCCTGGGGCTGCTGCTCGTCGGCATCCCGGCCCTGGACACGACGCTTGTCGTCGTCTCGCGCCGTCGCCGCGGGATCTCGCTGCTCACCGGTGGGCGCGACCACCTCACGCACCGCACGCTCGAGCGCGTCCGCACGGCCCGCGCCGTCGCGGTCGCCCTCGGCGGCACGCAGGCGCTGCTGGCGGCCCTGGCGATCGTCTCGGTCCGCGGGGGATCCTTGCTGCTCGTCGTCGCCGTCGCGCTCTACCTCGCGGGGGTCGTCACTGCGATCGCCGTCCTCGACGCGCCGGGTGCCAGGCCGGAGCCGACCGGGGCGCGGCCGGGCGCGACGTCGATGGAGGCGCCCGGCCGCGGGCCGCTCCTCCCGTGGGCGGCGCTCGCGCTCGCGCCGCTCGGGCTCGCCATGGCGCTCAGCCCATTCGCGGGCGGCTTCTACGACTCGGACGTGTGGACGCCCGCGGGGGTCGTCCTGTGCATCCTGCTGATCACGACGATCGTCGCTCGGACCGGCACGCTGCCGCGGCCCGCCATCGCCGCCGTCGGGCTGCTCGCGGCGCTCGCGGCCTGGTCGCTGGCCTCGGCGAGCTGGGCGGACTCGGTGGAGCAGGCCGTCGTCACCGGAAACCGCTGGGCGGTCTACGCGGTCCTCCTGGGGCTGCTCGTCGCGCTCGTCCGGAACGAGCACGCCTTCACCTGGCTGCTGGCGTCGGTCGCGGTTGGCGTCCTCGTCGTCGCGGCGGTCGTCGTCGCGCGCCTCCTCGACGGCAACGGCGAGGCGCTGCTCATCTCGGGGCGGCTCGAGGAACCCCTCGGCTACGCCAACGCGCAGGCGAGCGTGTTCCTCCTCGGCCTGTGGCCGTGCATGGCGCTCGCCGAGCAGCGCCGGAGTGCAGCGCTCGCGGCGGTCGGCATGACCGGCGCGACCCTCCTCGCGGCGATGATCGTGCTGTCCCAGTCGCGCGGCGTCACCATCGCTGCGATCGCGTCGGCCGCAGTCGTGTTCGCGTTCGTCCCCGGCCGCGTGCGCAGGGCCTTGGCGTTCGGGGTCCTCGGGCTGTGCCTGCTGCCCGCGTTGTCCGCCCTGCTCGACGTGTTCCCGATCGGGCTGCGGGGCCGTGTCCCGGCCGACGTCCTGCAGGACGCCGGCACGGTCGCGCTGCTGTCGGCCGGCGCGGCCGGTCTGCTGTGGCTCGCCGCGAGCGCCGGCGCCGCCCGGCTGCACCGGCTGCAGTCGCCCGCGGTGGCCTGGACGCGGCGGGCGGTCGCGGCGGGGATCGGGCTCGCGGCGCTCCTGGCCGCGCTCGTGGCGGTCGTGTCGTTCGGCGAGGTCCGCGGCTATGTCGACCGCCAGTACGACGCCTTCGTGACGGTTGGCGGCGCGACCGGCGAGCCGACGGCGTCGCGTCTGGCCTCGGGCTCGGGCAACCGGTACGACTACTGGCGCATCGCCGTACGCGCCTGGCATGAGGACGAACTGCGCGGGATAGGCGCCGGGAGCTACGACCGCCTGTACTTCGCGCAGCGGACCACGACCGAGGACATCCGCCAGCCGCACAGCCTCCAGCTCCAGACGCTGGCCGAGACCGGGCTCGTCGGGCTCCTCCTGCTCGCCGCGTTCCTGATCGCGGTCGCGGTCGGCGCGAGACGGCACATCGCCGCTGCGCGACGCGTGCGCTCGCGGGCGCCGTTCCTGACGGCGTCGGTCGGCGTCTTCGTCGCGTGGCTCGTGCACACGAGCGTCGACTGGCTGCACCTGCTCCCCGGCCTCACCGGTATCGCGCTCGCCGCGGCCGCAGTCCTCCTGGCTCGGCCGGACCACGAGGCCGCGGAGGCGCGGGGCGTCGTCGCGCCCGCGTCGCCGCGGCGGCGGGCGCCGCAGCTGGCCCTCGTCGGGCTCGGCGCGCTCGCGCTGATGGCGAGTGCGGTCAGCCTCAGCCGGCAGGCGCTCGCCGAGCACTATCGCGATCAGGCGCAGTCGGCGCTCGCGACCCGGCCGGCGGAGGCGCTCGAGAGGTCCAATCGCTCGCTCCGCCTCGACGCCGACGCGGTGCCGACCTATTACGCCAAGGCCGCCGCGCTGGCGCGGCTGGGCGAGGGCGCGGCCGCCGAGCGCGTTCTCACGGATGCCACGCGGCGGGAGCCGGCCGACTTCGTGACGTGGGCGCTGCTGGGCGACCTCGCCGTCCGGCGCGGCGACCTGTCCCGGGCGCAGCGCCACTACCGTCGCGCCTCGAGCCTCAACCCGCGCGACCCGGGGCTGCGGGCGCTGGCCGACGACCCGCGCCTGGCGGCGCAGCGGCTGGCCGGCGCGGCTCCCACCGGATAGCGGAGGCGTGTCGCGAGCGAGCGGCCATACTGGACTGATGCGACGCTGCCGCCGGAGCCTGCTTGCCGCCCTCGTCCTCCTCGCGCTCGGGGTCGCGGACGCCTCGGCGCAGGAGGACGGAGTCACGGTGGACCCGGACTCTCCGAGCGGCAAGGAGTACGCGATCCCGCTGGACCGTGCCCGCCGCGACGCCTCGCCAACGCCGCGCGGCGAGGCGCCCCAGGCCCCGCTCTTCGGCGAGGGAGTTGGTGATCGTCCCGCGGGCGGCGACGGCGGTGCCGCCGCCGCGGGAGGCTCCGCGCCCGGAGCGTCCGGTGACCGCAATGGCGACGGCAGCGCGGGCGACGGCGGGACCGCGGAGGGCGGCGCCGGCGAGAACGGCTCGGCGGCACCCGGTGACGACGAGGCGACGCCGGAGGCCCTCCGCGCGCAGGTGCCGACGCCCGGTGCCGCGACCGGCACCCTGGCACTCATCGGCGGAGGCAGCGGGATCGCGCTGCTCGTCGGCGGCCTGGCCGGCCTCGCGCTGCGCCGGCGCTCGCAGTGACGCCGCTGCTTCAGCCGCGCCTGAAAGCGTCGAACGCCGGCTTGCGCCGGCCGTTCGCGTCAAGGAGCCCCCAGCGGATCTCGTCGCGCTGCGCGTTCGGCTGCTCGTCGTAGAGGCCGAGGTAGCCGAATGTGTAGATCCGCTTCCAGCCTCGTGCGACCCGCAGCGCGGAGCTGATCCAGCTCGCCTGCGTCCGGCGTGTGACGAAGAAGTTGAACTCGCGGTTGCGGCGGTCGGTCGGCAGCGAGTACTCCGACAGGAAGAGCCGCAGCTTCTTGCCGCGCCCCACGCGGTAGCGGTCGAGCCACCGGGCGAGCGTGTCGAGGTCGCCGAAGTCGGCGAAGCCGTTGCCGAGCGGGCTTGCTCGCAGGTCCGGGCGCCGGAGCGAGAACGGGTTGTGGCCGTAGAGGTCCATACGCGGCGCGCGACCGTTCGGAAGGCGCATCGCCCGGATGAAGTTCAGCGGGCGGACCGTTCCGACGGTGTACGTGTTGCCGCCGATCACCAGGTTGGCGCGGTTGAGCGCCTTCAGCCGTCCGTACGCCTCGTCGAGGAGTTGCGCGTACAATCGCGGCCCGCGCGCGCCGCTTCCACGCAGAGGCCCCTTCCTGTCGCTCTGGAGGGGCTGGAAGTTGCTCTCCTTCGACGGTTCGCCCCAGATCATCCAGTGCCGCACGCCGGGGTACCGGCGGGCAGCGGCCTCGAGGAAGTCGGCGTAGTCCTTCGGATCGTTGGGCGTCCACCGCGCGTCGCGCCCTCCGTTGGCCCAGCGCGGCGTGCTCGTGACGAGCAGACTCACGCTCATCCCATGGCCCGGGGCCTGGGCGGCGGCGAGGTCGACGTCCGCCGGCCAGCGGTAGGCCGGGTCGGCCGGGTCCCGCGGCGTCGCCGGCCGTGCCGAGGCGATGGCGCTCCACGAGAGCGTCGTCTGGTACAGGCCGACCCCGAGATCGCGATAGATCGGGAACTGCGATTTCCCGTCGCGCACCACCGGGCCCCAGATCGCCTTCTTGCGCGACGGCGCGGCGTCCGCGATCGGCGTCACGGCGCCGCCGAACAGGGTGACCAGCAACAACCCGATCACGAGCACGCGCATCTGTGCCACTGTAACTGGGGGAATCGCTCGCCCGACCGCATCGCACAGGGATGTGGCGTGTTTGCGGTTTCGATAGGGTAGAAAAATTGGTCAGTCAGCTGTCACGCGGGGGGCGGGCGGTGGGTCTCACAGCAGAGCGAGCGTCGAGTTCGCCCAATGGAGGAACGTTTTGAAGAGGCAAGTGACAGCAGTCGTCGTGGTCTTCGGCGCAGGCGCCGGTGCGCTCGCGGGCGGCGGTGCGTTCGCCGGGGCGCAGCAGCAGGCCCAGCAGCCGCCGGTCCAGTCGCAGCCGGCGGTGCGCCAGGCGCCGCGGAACGTGACGATCAACGTCAACCCTCGGGTTGATCGCCGGCGCCCGTGGCGGTTCACGGTCTCCGGCCGGGTCAACCTGCCGGCGCCGGGCCTGGTGTGCCCGCCCGGACAGACCAGCGGCTACTACTGCCTGCCACTGGCGCGCGAGCGTGCCTGCGATCGGGCTAGGGTCGCCATCCGCTTCAAGGGCGGACCGCGCACCCGCCAGACGATCTCGACACGGCGGTACCGCACCCGGATCGGGGGGACTGCGCAGCAGCTTCCGTTCTGCACGTATCGCGGCACCGTGTCGTTCAACGTGGCGCGCCGCCTGCGGCCGACAGGGCGCGTGCAGGTCGACGTCCGTTTCCTCGGCAACGCGTACTACGGGCAGAAGTCGAGCCCGCGGCGGACCGCTCGCGCCGTCGGCGTGGGCCGCAGGCGCTAGCACGCCGCCAGAACGACGCTCTCGACGAACGGCCCGCCTCGGCGGGCCGTTCGCGTTCTTGCCCTGCGCGCTCTGGATGCAAGAGCCTTAGCCTCCCTCGGGTGGAGCGTGAACGTCAGGTGAGGTCGCGGCACCGGCGGGTGCTCGAGACGCTGCGCGTGGACGCCGTGATCCGCGAGGTCTTCGACGCGCTCCGGACCCAAGGCATGCGGCCGATCCTGCTCAAGGGGCCGGTCATCGCGGCCTGGCTCTACGAGCAGCCCGGCGACCGCCTCTACGTGGACGGCGACGTCATGGTCGCCCCCGCGCAACTCGCCGAGAGCGAGCGCGTGCTGCGCTCGCTCGGCTTCACGCCCGACCACTTCGGCCTCACCCGCGATTCGAGGGAGTGGCGCCGCGGGACGGCGCAGATCGACCTCCACACGTCCATCACGGGCATCGGCGTGGAACCCGAGCGTGCGTGGAAGCTGCTGACAGCCGATACGTCGTCCGCGGTCGTCGGCGGGACCACGGCCGTCGAGGCGCTCGCGGAGCCGGCGCGCGCGCTGCATCTCGCGCTGCACGTCGCCCAGCACGCGTCCGCCGTTGCCAAGCCGCGGGAGGATCTCGAGCGGGCGCTCGCGATGGTTCCGCAGGAGACCTGGGAGGCCGCGGCAACGCTCGCCGAGCAACTCGACGCGCAACCGGCGTTCACGACCGGACTGCGGCGCGTCGACGGCGGCCAGGCCGTCCTCGACCGCTTGCGTCTCCGCCCCGTGGCCACGCCGATGATCGTGCTCCTCGAGCACGGGGCGCCTCCGGGCGCGATGGGCCTTACGCAGATCTCGTCGGCGCGCGTGCGGGATCTGCCGGCCGAGATCGCTCGCGCGATCGTGCCGCCCGCCGCCTACATGCGCCGCGTCTGGCCCGGCCACCGCCCCGGCGCGGCCGGGTTGGCGGCGGCGCACGTGCAGCGCTGGCTGCGGCTCACGCTCGGCCTGCCGGTCGCCCTCTCTTCCTGGCGTGCCGCCCGGCGCTCGGCGGCGGAGCCCCACCGGCCGTGATCGCGACGCTGCGGCGGGGGTGGGCGACCGCGACGTTCGGCTCGCGCCGGCCTGGTCGGCGGGTGGCCGGTCTCGCATTGTGCGGGGTCGTCGGCGGCGTCGGCGAGTCGCTCGTGGTCGTGCTCGTCGTCGGGCTGGTGTCGCCTGGGAACGGCGGGGGGCTGCCACTCGTCGGTGAGCTTCCGGAGACGTGGTCGGTCGCGGGTGCCGCGCTCGCGCTCGTGGTGGTGCTGGCCGCCGCGCACGCTGCGTCGGGATGGATCTCGGCCGCGGCGGCCCGCGACGTGCAGAGGACGGTGCAGCGTGAGCTGATGCAGGCCTACGTCGACGCCCCGTGGCCGGTGCAGTCGTCGGTCCGGGCCGGCGAGCTCCAGGAGCTCATCACCGTGCGGACCCAGATCCTCGCCTACGGGACGCAGGAGACCGCGCAGGCACTGAGCGCGGCGTTGAACGTCATCGTCCTCGTCGTGGCGGCGGTCGCGCTCAGCCCGTTCGCGACCGTGGGCTTGATGCTCGCCGTCGGCACCGTGATCGCGCTGTCACTCCCGCTGCGTACGGTGCGGCGCGCGGCAGTCCGCGAGTCCGCCAACGCGCAGTCGTCACTCGCGATCGAGCTGACGGAGACGGCGTCACTTGTTCGTGAGGCGCGCGTGTTCGGCGTCGACGCGGTCGCGTCCGCGCGCGTCGGCGAGCAGATCGAGGACGCGGCCCGCAGGCAGGGACGGGTGCGGCTCGCTGCGACCGTGACCCCGCCGCTCACACGCGATGTCACCGTCGCGCTGATCGTCCTCGCGCTCGCCGTCGTGGTGTCGTCCGGTTCGGTCGACGCTGCGGTTCTCGGCGCGGCTGTCGTGCTCGTGCTGCGGGCGCTCTCCCACGCCCAGGCGCTGACCGCCTACGGGTTGAAGTGGACCGAGCGTGAGGAGGGGGTGCGGCGGATCCGCCTTCGGCTCGACGAATGGCGCGCGCCAGGCGCGCGCGGGACGCTCCCGTGCCCCAGCATCACCGAGGTCGCCTTGCGCGACGTCGGCTTCACGTATCCAGGTGCGGAGGCCGCCGCCCTCTCGGGCGTCGACCTGCGGCTGCAGCGCGGCGAGCTCGTCGGCGTCGTCGGCCGGACGGGCGGCGGCAAGTCCACGTTGGCCGGCATCACCCTCGGCCTGCTCGTGCCGACGCGCGGCGAGGTCCTCGTCGACGGGTCGCCACTGCGCGAGATCGATCCGCGCGACTGGCACGCGCGCACCGCGTGGGTCGGCCAGGAACCGCGGCTGCTGACCGGCACGGTAGCCGAGAACATCCGCTTCCTGCGCGAGTGGGTCGACGACGCGGCCCTCGAGCGCGCGGCCCGGGACGCGGGGCTTGCGGGCGAGCTCGCACTCGACCACCCCGTCGGACCCGGAGGCTCGGACGTCTCGGGCGGCCAGCGCCAGCGCATAGCGATCGCCCGGGCGCTCGCGAGCGACCCCGCAGTCGTCGTTCTCGACGAGCCGACCAGCGCGCTCGACCTGGCGACCGAGGCGACCGTCCGCGAAACGATCGAGCGCCTGCGGCACGATCGGATCGTCCTCGTGATCGCCCACCGGATGTCGACGGTGCGGAGCTGCGACCGCCTCGTCGTCCTCGAGGACGGACGGCTCAGCTCGCTGTCGGCCCCGGCTCAGCTCACGCACGCGGACGAGACCTGGCTACGCGACACCTTGTCGCCTCCGGCCACGCCGCACTCCGGCGCGCTCGATCGCACGGGCGAGTCTTGACGCCGGTCGCCGTACCGCGCTCGCGAGGCTCGGTGGCAGCCTCCCGACCGTGAGGAGCAACCGGTCCGCCGGGCCGGGGCGCAGCCGGTACAGCCGCCGGAGCGACCGGATCGTCTCGACGTCGGCGATCTGGACCGAGGCGCGCAGGCACCAGCCGACGTAGCGGTCGACGTAGTCGTCGAGACCTGACGGCGAAGTGCCGGTCGCCGCCACGTGCTCGAGCACCGTGGCGACGGCGGGTGCGATGTCGGCGGCGGATGCCGGCCGGGCGCCCTTCCAGCGGGCCCTCGCGCTCTCCATCGCGCCGCCGGTCCCGTGGACGTAGACCGCGGTTCGGCGGGTGGACGTCGCGACGGGTCCGCTCAGCGCGAGGCGTGCGAACAGCTCGGAGTCGGCCCCGAGGGCGTGGTCCGCGAAGCCGCCGACCCGGTCGACCGCCGACCGGCGAACTGCCGCGGTGCTCGCGCACAACGGCAGGGGCCGACGGCCGACCTCCTCGAAGTACCGGACGAGCGCGATGGTCGGGTCGGCCGGTGGGGGGACGTCGTAGCGGCCGGCGAAGTCGCTGTCGACGTATCGGGTCCCGATGAGGCCGGCATCGGGGAACCGTTGCCGCACACGGTCGAGCTCCGCCAGATGCTCGGGGAACCAGAGGTCGTCCGCGTCGAGGAAGGCGATCCACTCGTGCGACGCCACGGCGATCCCGCGGTTGCGGGCCGCTCCTTCGCCCGCGTTTTCCTGGCGGACGACGACGACGCGCGGGTCGAGCGGCTCCGACAGCGCCGCGATGCCGCCGTCGGTGGATCCGTCGTCGACGACGACGAGCTCGAAGTCCTGGAAGCTCTGCTCGAGGACGCTGCGAACCGCGCGTCCGAGCGTCCGGCGAGCGTTGAAGACGGGGATGACGACGCTGAACACGGTCAACGCCAGTGCGACAGGTCGCAGCCGAGCAGCGACTCCAGCTTGTCGACCTGCGGCGCGAAGACCTGGGCCAGCTCCTCGCGGAACCTGGGCTCGAGCGGTGCGCTCGGGCCACGTCGCACGTTCGCCCGGTTGATGAGGCGTGACGGGCTGATGCCCGCGCGCGCGGCAACGACACGCGCCGGCTCGTACAGCGGTCCGAGCCGGCGCGGCAGCGACCTGTGGACACGGGCTGCCGCGGGGCTGCGGAGGGTCGCCCTGACGTTCGCCGGTGCGAAGTCGCGCCGCCCGTCGTCCTCGAGACGGAGGAACGCGAGGACTTGCAGGTACACCGAGCGCGTGTCGCGCTTCAGGTCGTCGAACAGGACGACGAGCCTCTGCTGCTCGGGCACGATGGCGCAAAGACGCTCGAGCTGGTCGCCGGTCGCGCAGACCCGTGCGTAATCGAGTAGGCGCGGGTCGGCACACTCGACCGGTATCCGTCGACCCTGACGCCGGACATCCTGCAGCCGCCATGCTCGTTCGAGGTCGCTGACGTCCTCGTGGTAGGTCTTCACGAGCTCGGCATGAAACGACACGACCATGTCGACCGGGTCTCGCAGCATCACGACGAACCGCGCGTCGGGCCGCTCGGCGAGGATGGCCGGTACGGCGACCGCGGACCGGAGGTAGTTCGCCGTCGCCTCGCCCCGCAGCGCGTCCTCGGGCGCCCCGTCCCACAGCGCCAGGTATGCGGTGCGGTCGCGCACGGGGTCGCGTCGATCGAGGTCCGGGCTCCAGTATCCGGGCTCCTTGCGGCTCGACATCGCGATGCCGGGGTGCGTCGCGAGGTACCCGTGCATCGCGGTCGTCCCGCACTTGGGGGCCC
>CADCVT010000138.1 GCA_902806215.1 uncultured Solirubrobacteraceae bacterium
ATCATCGGTCCTCGGGTGCCGGTGCTGGGTCCGCGGGTGTGGGCGAGTGCGGAGGCGTACTTCGCCCAGCAGCTGTGGCCGGCGTTCCAGGAGGGTTGGGACCGAAGTACTCGATGACCTTCGCCGGCGCGCCGGCGGCGATGGAGAAGTCCGGGATCGGCTTCGTCACCACCGAGTTCGCGCCGATCCAGGCGCGCTTGCCGAGGTCGGCGATGATCGTGCACTTGCTCGTGACCACCGCGTCGTCGTCGATGCGGATCGGGGTCAGGTCGTACCCCTGTTCCAGCATCGGCCGATCGAGGTCGCGGAAGCGGTGGTTGCCGTCGACGACGATGCTCGACTGGCCGAACATGCATCGCTCGCCGATCTCGATCGTGCTCGAGCACTGCACGAGCACGTCGTAGGTGAAGACCGTCCCGACGCCGATCCGCACGGTCGCGCCGCGGTGGAGCTCGAGCCGGAAGTTGCGCCGGAACTCGACGCCGGGCCCGACGACGAACGTGCCGCCCTCGGGCGAGAACACGCTGAACCCCGGCCCGCAGTAGACGGGGCCCTCGAACCGGATGTCGCAGTGCGGGTTGCGCGCGATCGCCCAGCGCTTGCGCAGCTCCGAGGCGACGCGTGGCGCCCAGAAGTACGACGCGCGCCGCAGGAGGTCCCTCACCACGCCTCCAGTGCCGCGTGCCAGACGCTCGTCCCCTCGATGCCAGGCGGCTTGTGGAAGCCGCGGAAGCGCACGTGGTCGAAGCCGCCCTGGTGCACCCACTCCTTCAGCGCGGCGAGGTTGGGCAGCCACCAGTTGAACGTGGTCTCGAGCGGCTGGTAGCGGGCGACGGTCCTTCGGGGCGCGAGGATCGTGTGGCGCAGCGAGATCGGCTCGAGCACGAAGAGCGTCGTCGTCAGCGCCCGCAGACGCTCGATCGCGGCGACGGGGTCGCGCAGGTGCAAGAGCAGCGAGCCGAGGAACGCGACGTCGACCGGGCCGCCGAGGTCGTCGGCGGTCACCTCGGTCACGTCGGCCACGACGCGGCGGGCCTTCGACCCGAGCGCCTCGGACGCCAGCCGGAAGCCGAGCCCGAGCTCGACGCCCATCGCCGCGGCCTCGCGTTCCAGCCGGGCGCGCTGCAGCGGCGGCCACTGCGCGTCGGCGGCGTCGCCGACGTCGAGCCCGATGACCTCGCTCGCCCCGCGGCGCTCGAGCTCGAACGCCCAGAACCCGTCGAACGTCCCGACGTCGAGCGCGCGACCGGCGACGCGGTCGGGCAGGACGAGCCCGGCGATCGTGCGCAGGTCGACCATCCCGGGCGTCAGCAGCCCGGGCTCGAGCTCGATCGAGTGGTACCAGCGCGGGTTCGCCGCGATCGCCTCTGCCGCCGTCATGCGCGCGAAGCGTATGCGGCTCGGGAGAATCGCCCCCTGGGGCGATTCTCCTAAGGGCATTCGCCCCTGGCGAATGCCCCTTCGTGGGCGTCGGCCGTTCTCTGCACGAACTGCTCGAGGGTGTGCTGGCTCGCCGTCTCGAAGCCGTTCGTGCGCAGCCTCGCTCTGAGGGGCTCGTCGGTCGCCAGTCTCCCGACCGCCTGGGCCAGGGCCTCCGGGCTTCCAGCATCGACCAGGAGACAGTTCTGTTCGTGCCGGAGGTACTCGGCGGAGCCTCCTTTGCCGGTCGCGATCACCGGACGGCCGACGGCCATCGCCTCGAGCGGCACGAGCCCCCACGGCTCGTCCCACTCCACCGGGAAGAGCACCGCGTCGCAGGCCGCGTACTGCTGGGCCAGGTCCTCGGGCTCGAGTTGTCCGAGCATCGTCGCGCCAGCGGCGGCCAGCTCGTTCGTGAGCGCGTCCTCACCAGCCCCGGCCACCGTGAGCTGCTCAGGAGCGAACGCGGCGAGCGCCGTGCGATGGCCCTTGCGGGGATCGATCCGGCCGGGCAGCAGGAGCTTCCCCTCCCACTCCGGCCGCGGCCGCGCCACCCGGAACACCGTCGTGTCGTAGCCCGACGGGATCACCTGGCCGGGCCGGCCGACCTTCGCCTTGACCCACTCGCTGACGAACAGCGTCGGCGGCAGGCGCAGCATCCCGTCGAACGAGCGGTCGACCTTCGGCCCGTAGAGCGGCCACAGGTCGTGGACGTTGGCGATCGACGGCGTCACGCCGGTGAGCGCGAGCATCGAGAGCGACATCCCGCCCATCGACCAGAACGAGACCAGGTCGGCGTCGCGTGCGGCGTCGATGAACCGCAGGCGGTTGTGGCGCTCGATCCGCCGGACGGTGATCGGCGTGAAGCGCGGGAACCGGTGGTCGCGCCAGTACCAGCGCAGCGAGCGCTCGACGCCGGGCTCGGTCTCCTCGGCCTCGCGGAAGATCGTGTCCGTGGTGAGGACCTGCACGTCGTGCCCGCGGTCGCGCAGCCCGGCGACGGCCGCCTGCCACATCAGCTCGTAGCCGCCGAGGTGCTGCGGCGGGTAGAGGTTGCCGACGGTGAGGATCCGCACCGGTCTAGAGTGCCCGGCCGTGCAGATCGACCCGGGAATCTTCAAGGCCTACGACATCCGCGGCCTCTACGGCGAGCAGATCGACGACGAGGCCGCCTACGCCATCGGGCGCGCGTTCGCCCGCGTCCTCGCCGACCTCGCGCACAAGGAGACCGACCAGCTGAACATCGGCCTGGGGCGCGACATGCGGCTGACCGCGCCCGAGCTCGCCGCGCTCTACCGCGAGGGCATGGTCGACGAGGGCGCGCACGTCATCGACGCCGGCCAGGTCGGCACCGAGATGCTCTACTTCCTCGTCGGCTCGCGCGGGCTCGACGGCGGCCTGATGTGCACCGCGTCGCACAACCCGAAGGAGTACACCGGCGCGAAGCTCGTCCGCGAGGGCGCGATCGCCCTGAGCGGCGACGCCGGCATCCAGGACATCCGCAAGCTCGTCGAGGCGGGGCTGCCCAAGCCCGAGGTCCAGCGCGGGAGCGTCGAGGAGGTCGACCTCTACGCGGAGTTCCAGGACAGCGCGCTGCGGTTCATCGACCCCGCGAACGTCGACAAGAGCCTGAAGGTCGTGGTCGACGCCGGAAACGGGATGGGCGGTCGCATGGTCGGGCCGCTGCTCGAGCGCCTCGGCGTCGACCTGGTCACGCTGCGGTGGGAGCCCGACGGCAACATGCCCGACGGCGAGCCGAACCCGCTGCTCGAGCACAACCGCGAGCTCATCATCAACACCGTCCGCGAGACCGGCGCCGACCTCGGCATCGCGTGGGACGGCGACGCCGACCGCTGCTTCTTCATCGACGACAGTGGATCTTTCGTCGACGGCGACTTCCTCACCGCGATCCTCGCCGAGCACCTGCTTGCGAAGACGCCGGGCGCAGCGATCCTCTACGACGTCCGCGCCTCGCGCGCCGTCGCCTACGTCGTCACCGGCGCCGGCGGCACCGCCCACGTCAACCGCGTCGGGCACGCGTTCTTCAAGACGCGGATGCGCGACGAGGGCTCGATCTTCGGTGGCGAGGTCTCCGGTCACTACTACTTCCGCGACTTCTACAACGCCGACAGCGGGACGGTCCCGGCGCTGCTCGTGCTGGAGAAGCTGTCGGTGGAGGGACGCAAGCTCTCCGACCTCATGAGCGACTACCGGTCCAAGTACTTCATCTCGGGCGAGATCAACTCGACGGTCGACGACGCCGACGCGAAGATCCGCGCGATCGAGGAGAAGTACGGCGACGGCGAGCTCACCCGCCTCGACGTCATCTCGGTCGACTACGACGACTGGCACTTCAACGTGCGTGCATCGAACACGGAGCCGCTGCTGCGGCTCAACCTCGAGTCGCTCATCTCGCGCGAGGACATGGAGCGTCGCCGTGACGAGGTCCTCGGCCTCATCCGCTCCTGAGCGCCGCTGGTACCACGCGGTCGAGCTGCCCGACGGGACGGTCACGCCCGGCTGGTTCGACCTGCGCGGGCAGATGCAGCACTACGGCCTGCCCGGCGATCTCAGCGGCAAGCGCTGCCTCGACGTCGGCACGTGGGACGGCTTCTGGGCGTTCGAGATGGAGAAGCGCGGCGGCGAGGTCGTCGCGCTCGACCTCGACCACGAGGCGCAACTCGACTGGCCGCCGCGACGGCGCCCCGCTGCGCCGGCCGGCGGGCGCGGCGACGGCTTCCGCGAGCTGCACGCGAAGCTCGGCTCGTCGGTCGAGCGCGTCGAGCTGAGCGTCTACGAGGCGACGCCGGAGCGGCTCGGGACGTTCGACGTCGTCCTCTGCGGCTCGGTGCTGATCCACCTGCGCGACCAACTGCTCGCGCTCGAGCGGATCGCGTCGGTGACCGGCGGCATGTTCATCTCCGCCGAGGAGCACGACCGCTCGCTGTCGCTGTTCCCGTGGGCCGCGTCGCGCTTCCGGGCCGACGATCCGAGCGCGGTCGTGTTCTGGCGGCCGAACGCGCGCGCCTGGCGCCGCATGCTCTGGACCGCCGGCTTCGACCGGGTCGAGCAGTTCTCGAAGTTCGTGCTCGAGGGCGAGAAGGTCAACAGCCCGCACGTCGTCCACCACGCCTACCGCA
>CADCVT010000139.1 GCA_902806215.1 uncultured Solirubrobacteraceae bacterium
GGCTCTAACGGACGCCGGCGGCGCGCAGATGCGCCTCGTACGCGAGGACCTTCGCGACGTAGTTGCGCGTCTCGCGGAACGGCGGGATCCCGCGGTGCTTGACGACCGCGCCCGGGCCGGCGTTGTACGCGGCGAGCGCGAGGTCGGCGCGACCGAAGCGGACGAGCTGGGCGCGCAGGTACCGCGCGCCTCCGTCGACGTTCTGCGCCGGGTCGTAGATGCGCCGCACGCCGAGCTCGCGCGCGGTCGCCGCGATGAGCGGCCCGTGCGGGACGGCGGCGGCCATGACCGGGCCCTCGGTCGGCGCGGCGATCGGGACGAGCTCGGCGCCGGGCACGACGACCGGGGCCGGCGTGGCGCCCGCGGCCGAGACGAGGGCGCCGCCGGACTGCGTGGGTGCGATCGACGGACCGCCCGTGCTCGGCGCGGCCGCGGCCCCGGTGCTCGAAGACGCGGACTCCTCGATCGCCTGGGCGCCGCCCGATCCGCCGGCACCCAGGGCGGGCGCGGCGAAGCCGAGCGAAGCGGCGACGAGCAGGACGGGGATGCGCGAGAGGTGAGACATGGCGATGACCGTCTCGTCGGCGGGCGGCAACAGGGCTTGACCGCCTCCGGACGGCTTCTGGACGGCTGCACGGCCGCGTGCAGCGCCGACCTTGACTTCAACCGCGCTTGAAGCGGCATGATCACAAGGCCTCACAACGGCGCGAGCCGCGCCGCGCAATGATGAGGCCAGAACCTGCGACCGAGGGAGAGCCGATGGCCCATTCCGTTCCTGACCTGCCCTACGACTACGCCGCACTGGAGCCGCACGTCGACGAGCAGACGATGCGCACGCACCACGACAAGCACCACCAGGCCTACGTGGACAAGGCCAACGCCGCGCTCGAAGGCACCGAGTGGGCCGACAAGGACCCGGCCGAGGTCCTGAAGAACCTCGACGCCCTTCCCGAGGACAAGCGCGGCCCGGTCCGCAACAACCTGGGCGGCCACTTCAACCACTCGCTGTTCTGGCCGACGATGTCGCCCGACGGCGGCGGCGAGCCGACCGGCCCGATCGCCGAGGCGATCAACGGCAAGTTCGGCTCGTTCGACGACTTCAAGGAGAAGTTCAACGCGGCCGGCGTCGCCCGCTTCGGGTCCGGCTGGGTGTGGCTCGTCCACGACGGCTCGGGCGTCGACATCACGACGACCCCGAACCAGGACACGCCGCTCGCCGACGGCCACACGCCGCTGCTCGGCAACGACGTCTGGGAGCACGCGTACTACCTCAAGTACCAGAACAAGCGCCCGGACTACCTGGCCGCCTGGTGGAACGTCGTCAACTGGGACGTCGTCAACGAGCGCCTCGGCGCCGTCTCCTAGCCCGTACGGGGAGGGGCTCCGCGGCGCACCGCGGAGCCCATACCCGGCACGCCTTCGGTTGCACCTGCACCGGGCTCCCCGGCCGGAGCCTACCTCAGGTGAGGAGGGGACTGACCGGGATTCAGTGCGCCCGCGCGAGGCGGTAGTCGCCCGGGGCGATCCTCCGCGTCCGGCGGCGGTACTCGAGCATGTGGCCGGGCCAGTTGTTCGTGTTGCGCCCGGACTGCGTGACGTACCACGACGTGCAGCCGGTCTGCCACACCGTCTGCCGCATGCGCTCGGAGATCTCGCGGCTGAAGCGCTCCTGCACGTCGGGTTTGACGTCGAGGTACGCGGCGTCCTCCTGCTCGAGACGGCGCACGGCGTCCACGACGTACCGGATCTGCGACTCGAGCATGTAGATGATCGAGCCGCTCCCGAGGTTCGTGTTCGGCCCGTAGAGGATGAAGAGGTTCGGGAAGCCGGCGACGGTCATGCCGAGGTACGCCTCGGCCCCCTCGCGCCAGACGTCGTTGAGCTCGCGCCCGCCGAGACCGTGGATCGCCATCGGCGCGAGGAAGTCGTTCGCCGCGAAGCCCGTGCCGTAGATGATCGTGTCGGCGCGGTGGTGCTCGCCGCCTTCGGTGACGACGCCGTCGGCGGCGATCGAGCGGATGCGGTCGGTGACGACCTCGACGTTCGGGCGCTGGAGCGCGGGATACCAGTCGTTGCTCACGAGCACGCGCTTGCAGCCAATGCCGTAGTCGGGCGTGAGCTTCTCGCGCATCGCCGGGTCGCGGACCTGCCAGCGCAGCAGCGCCTGATGGGAGACGCTGAGCGGCAGGATCGCGCGCGGGCGCGTTCCGATGAACCCGGGCGTGACGCCCTCGAAGTACGCGTAGAAGCCGAGGCGCGCCAGGCGCGGCAGCGGCGTGCTCGCGAAGAGCCTGTGGTGGACGGGTCCGTACTCGCGATCGACCTTCGGGATCACGTAGGGCGCGCTGCGCTGGAAGACCGTCAGCCGCCGCACCTCGGGTGCGATCGCGGGGACGAACTGGATCGCGCTCGCGCCGGTCCCGATGACGGCGACGTCGCGCCCGCGCAGGTCGTGGTCGTGGCGCCAGTGCCCGGAGTGGAACGCGACGCCCTCGAACTCGTCGATGCCGGGCAGCAGCGGATACGCCGGGCGGCTGAGCTGGCCCGTGCCGGCGACGAGCACGTCGCACTCGTGCGTCTGCCCGTCGGAACCGAGCGCGAGCGTCCACGTCCCGTGCTCCTCGTCGAACGTCGCGCCGGCGACCTCGGTGCCGAGGCGCAGGTGCTCCTCCAGGCCGTACGTGCGGACGCACCCCTCGAGGTACTCGAGCACCTCGTGCTGCGGCGGGAACCGACGCGACCAGTCCGGTCGCGGCTCGAAGGAGAACGAGTACAGGTGCGACGGGATGTCGCAGGCCGCGCCCGGATACGTGTTCTCCCGCCACGTGCCGCCGACGCGGTCGCCGCGGTCGAACAGCGCGATGTCGCGCACGCCGGCCTCGCGGAGCTTGATCGCGGTGCCGATCCCGCTGAACCCGGCACCGATGATCGCGACCCGAGGCGGCATGCCGCGGAATCTACCTCGCCCACGCCTCCTCGAGGCCGCTTGCCGGCGGATGCGGCCTGCGCGCCCGCCGGCCGGCGATCGGCCCAGCGGCGAACGTCGTGATCAGCGCCATGAGCACCATCACCGCGAACAGCCTCGCGTCGACGAGCCCGGCCTCCAGCCCGACCGTCAGCACGACGAGCTCGACGAGGCCGCGGGCGTTCATGAGCGCTCCGACGGTGACCGCGTCGGGCCGGGAGAGGCCGGCGATGCGCGCCGCGACGCCGGCGCTCGCGAGCTTGGCGGCGCTGGCGACGGCGACGACGACCGCCAGGAGCACGAGGCCGTCGGTCCCCAGCGCCGCGACGTCCACGCGCAGCGTGGGGACGGCGAAGAACAGCGGGAGCAGCAGGGCGCTCGCGAGCGCCGCCGGGCGCGCCCGCAGGAGCGCCGTCCCGGCCTCGCGTGCCGCCGGCGGCAGCGCCGCGCCGAACAGCA
>CADCVT010000140.1 GCA_902806215.1 uncultured Solirubrobacteraceae bacterium
GCGTCGTGCGCGCAGCCCCGCGCGCGCCCACGCCGCCACCGCGCGAGCCAGGCGGGGCGGGACCCGGCGCGCGGCGAAGGCCCGTACCGCCGCCGCGCTCGTCCAGTCGTAGCCGCCGAACAGCTCGTCGGCCCCCTCTCCGCTGAGCAGCACCTTCGCGCCCTGGGCGCGCGCGAGCGCGGCGAGCTCGACCATCGGCACCGACCCGGGGTGGATCAGCGGGTACTCGTGATGCTCGACGGTCCTGACGAACCCCGCGCGGAACGAGCGTGCCGTCACCTCCACTGTGTGGAGATCGACGCCGGTGCGGTCGGCGACCCTGCGCGCCCACGGCCCCTCGTCGACGTCGGGCTGGTCGACGACGGCGGCGTTCACGGCGAGGATCATCGGCTGCTCGTCAGCCGCGAACCGCGTGATCAAAGAGGAGTCGATGCCCCCCGAGCACAGCACGCCCAGCGGCACGTCGGACATGAGCCGCCGCCGTACCGACGTCCGCAGCGCAGCCTCGACGGCGTCCGCCTGCGCGCGGCGTGGCAGGCGGCTCAGGTGGGCGGCTCGACCCTCGTCGACCGCGTCGGCGGGCCGCCACCAGCGCCGTGTCCGCACCGTCAGGGTGTCGAGGTCGACGCGCGCGAGCGTCCCCGGCAGCAGCCGGTCGATGCCCTCGAGCGGCGTCCCCTCGCCGTTGACCCAGCCCGGCACCACGGCGTGCCGGATGAGGTCACGGCGGGGCCGAGCGGGCACACCCGCGGCCAGCAGGGCGCGCATCTCGCTCGCGAACCACAGCCCTCCCGCGTGCCGGGCGAGGTACAGCGGCTTGACCCCCAGGCGGTCGCGGACGAGCAGCAGCTCGCGCCGCCGCGGGTCCAGCGCCGCGAACGCGAACAGCCCGTTGAGGCGCGACGGCGTGTCCTCGCCCCAGCGCTCGAGCGCCCGCAGGAGCGTCTCGGTGTCCGACCCGCCCCGCCACAGCCCCGGCAGCTCCTCGCGCAGCGCGAGGTGGTTGAAGACCTCGCCGTTGTACGTGAGCCACCAGCCTTCCGCGCCGTGCATCGGCTGGGCCCCGGCCGGGGTGGGATCGACGATCGCGAGGCGCCGGTGGACCAACCCGACCGAGCCGACGATCTCGATGCCCTCGCCGTCCGGGCCGCGGTGCGCCAGGGTGCGGGCCATCCGCTCGAGCGCGGCGCGGTCCGGCCGCGAGCCCGAGGGCATCACGCACCCGGCGATCCCGCACATGGCGGGCGACCGTACCAGCGGTCCGGTCGGAGGGTCGACGCTCGACCAGTGGACCAACGTCCGTGCAGGACGTCAACGACTCTTGCGTGCGGGCGATGGAGCTAGCCGGGCTCGAACCGGCGACCTCCTGGGTGCGATCCAGGCGCTCTCCCAAACTGAGCTATAGCCCCGCGAAACCAGCAGTCTAGCTCCCTCGGAGACTACCCTGGCGCGCGAGCGACTTGAGCTTCCGCAACCGCCTCACGCTCTTCTTCGTGGCCATCGTCATCGTGCCGATGGTCTCGGTCGCGTTCGTCCTCTTCAGCCTCATCTCCGACAACGAGAAGGGCAAGGCCGACGCGGAGCTGCGCGCTCGTCAGCAGACGGCGGTCAACGTCTACACGCAGGCGCGCCAGGCGGCGGACAAGCTCGCGCCGAAGGTGGGCACCGACGCGCGCCTCGCCGACGCCCTGCGCGACGGTGACGACGCGGCAGCGAAGCGCCGCGCGGCGCAGCTGCAGAAGGAGCTCGGGCTCGTCCGCCTGCGCATCTCCGACCGCAGTGGCACGCGGGTCGACGTCGGCTCGAGGAACGCGGTCGCCGCCGCGACGAGGACGCTCGAGGACGCCGACGGGGCGGAGTTCGGGCGGCTCCAGCTCTCGGACCGCAGCGCGCCGGTCTACGCGCGCGAGGTCAAGCGGCTCGCGGGCCTCGAGGTCGTGGTCAAGGGCTCGCGGAAGGTCGCCGCGGCAACCGTCGAGAACCCGCCCGACACGACGCTGCCGCGCGTCGGGGTGGTCGAGCTGCGCGGCACCGACTTCCGCGTCGCGTCGTTCCCCGCGCGCGGCTTCGGCGACGAGGTCATCAGCGTCTCGATCCTCTCCTCGCTCGACCAGGTCGAGTCCGAGATCGGCCGCAGCCGGCTCCTCGCCGGCGGCGTGCTCGCCGGGTTCTTCATCCTCGCGATCACCTGCGCGGTGCTCGTGTCGCGCTCGCTGCAGGCGCAGATCGGCGACTTCCTCGAGGCGGCCCGCCGGCTCGCGCGCGGCGACTTCTCCGCGAAGGTCCCGACGCAGGGCCGCGACGAGTTCGCCGAGCTCGGCACGGAGTTCAACACCATGGCCAGCCAACTCGAGCAGCGGCTCGAGGACCTGCGGCGCGAACGGGTGCGCCTGGAGAGCACGCTGCGCAGGCTGGGCGAGGCGTTCGCGTCGAACCTCGACCGCGACGCGCTGCTGGCGATCGGCGTCCGCACGACCGCCGACGGCGTCGGCGCGGACGGCGGCCGGGCGACCGGCGGCGAGGGCGAGCGCGCGCGCGGCGGCGAGCTCGGCGACCTCGAGGAGACCGTCCTGCGGGTGGAGGCCGACGCGCTGGAGAAGGGCGAGCCGAGCGAGCTGTCCGCCGACAGCGGCAGCGCGCTCGCGCATCCGCTGCGCGCGGCCGAGGGCGACGAGATCCTCGGCGTCGTGTCGGTGTGGCGCCGCGGGCGGCCGTTCGCGCCGTCCGAGCGCGAGCTCTTCCACTACCTCGCGGGCCAGGTCGGCATCTCGCTGGAGAACGTGCGCCTGCACGAGACGGTGCAGCGCCAGGCCGTCACCGATGAGCTCACGGGCCTGTCGAACCACCGGCGCTTCCAGGACACGATGGCCTCGGAGGTCGAGCGCGCGCGGCGCTTCGACGCGAGCCTCGGCCTCGTCATGCTCGACATCGACAACTTCAAGATGGTCAACGACACGTACGGCCATCAGGTCGGCGACCAGGTGCTCGCGGCGGTGTCGCGGGTCCTGCACGAGCAGTCGCGCGAGATCGACGAGCCCGCCCGCTACGGCGGCGAGGAGCTCGCCGTCGTCCTCCCGGGCACGGACCTCGAGGGCGCGTTCAACCTCGCCGAGCGCGTGCGCGCGGGGATCGAGCGGCTCGAGTTCCCCAGTGCCAACGGCGGCGCGCTGCGGGTGACGGCGAGCTTCGGCGCCGCGGCGATCCCGGATTCCG
The DNA here is from genome assembly GCA_902806215.1 of uncultured Solirubrobacteraceae bacterium. Classification (GTDB taxonomy): domain Bacteria; phylum Actinomycetota; class Thermoleophilia; order Solirubrobacterales; family Solirubrobacteraceae; genus CADCVT01. Next base: position 3,214 of record CADCVT010000140.1, read on the forward strand.
CGGTCGACCACTCCGGCCTGATCGCCGCCGCCGACAGCGCGCTCTACGTGGCCAAGCGCTCGGGCAAGAACCGCACCGAGCGGGCTGTCCGCGAGGGTGCCCGGCCGCCTCAGTAACCTTGCTGCCCGATGGGACTGCTCGACGACGCGATACGCGAGCACTTGGAGCTCAAGCGCCTCCACGGGGCTGACCCTGCCGAGGTCGCTGCCCAGGAGCGCGAGGTGCTCTCAGGTGGCCGCCCGGCCGCCGCCGAACCCGCCGAACCGGCTTCTGCCGACGTTCCCGTGGCCGACGCGCCCGCGACCGAGGTGGCCCCGCCGCCCGCCGAAGCGCACGACGACCCGTTCGCCGACCTCGGCCCACCGCCCCCGCCGCCGCCGCGTCCCGAACGGCACGCCGGTGCCGTCTCCGCGTTCGCGGCGCCCGATCCCGACGTGGAGATCGACTGGAGCGAGCCCGCGCCGATCCGCGAGCCCGACCCGGCGCCAGCCGCCGAGGCCGAGGGCGAGGACGTGCTCGAGGAGACGCCCGAGTTCCTGGAGGAGACGCCCGAGCACGACCGCCTGTGGTTCGAGCAGCGTCCCCCCAAGGACTTCGACTTCTGACCACGCGCCGACGGGCGTCCGTGGACGTCTGATCGATGCGGAGCGGGCGCGCTTCAGCGTCCGCCGCCCGCCTCCGAAACACCCCTCGACGGACCCGCGTGCCGGGCGTTGGGGAACAGCACGGCACGCGCACTTTGCCACCCGGAGGGCAAGGACGCCACCAGCGAGAGCGCCTCGGACATCACCCCGTCCGAGGCGCTCTTCGCGTTAAGCGCCCGGCCTACAGGTAGCCGCGCGTCCGCGCCGCCTCGACCACGCGCTCGATGCCGATCTGGTACGCCGCGATGCGCATCGACACGTCGTCCTCGCGCGAGCGGTGGTGCACCTCGCGGAACGAGCGGCGCATGATCGTCCCGAGCTTCTCGTTGACCTCGCGCTCGTCCCAACTGAAGTGCTGGAGGTTCTGGACCCACTCGAAGTAGGAGACGACGACGCCGCCGGCGTTGGCGAGGATGTCGGGGATCACCCAGATCCCGCGCTCGGTGAAGATCTCGTCGGCCTTCGGGGTGATCGGGCCGTTCGCGCCTTCGACGATCATCTTCGCGTTGACGAGGTGCGCGTTGTCGCCGTGGAGCATCCCGCCGAGCGCGGCGGGGATGAACACGTCGACCTCGGTCGACAGGAACTCCTCGACGGCGACGGGCTCGGCGCCCGGGAACTCCTCGATGTGGTTGCCCTCGCGCAGGTGCTTGGTCAGCGCCTCGGTGTCGATGCCGTCCGGGTTGACGATCTCGCCCTGCTGATCCTGCACCGCGACGATCTTGCAGCCGAGCCCCTGGAGGATCCGCCCCGCCCAGCTGCCGACGTTGCCGAAGCCCTGGATCGAGACGCGCGTCTGGTCGGGCGGCAGCCCGAGGTGCGGCGCGGCCTCGCGGTACGCGTAGACCAGGCCGCGGCCGGTTGCCGCCTCGCGTCCGTGCGAGCCGCCGAGCGCAATCGGCTTGCCCGTCACGATCGCCGGCGTGTGCCCGTGGAGCTTGCCGTACTCGTCCATCATCCAGGCCATGACCTGGGCGTTCGTGTTGACGTCCGGCGCGGGGATGTCGCGCATCGGCCCGATGACGCGGTCGATCTTGTGGATGAAGTCGCGCGTGACGGCCTCGACCTCCGACGGCTCCATCTCCTGCACGGGGCAGTTGATGCCGCCCTTCGCGCCGCCGTAGGGCACGCCGACGACCGCCGTCTTCCACGTCATGAGCGACGCGAGCGCGCGCACCTCGTCGAGCTCGACCTCGGGGTGGTAGCGGACGCCGCCCTTGTACGGGCCGCGCGCGCCGTTGTGCTGCACGCGGTAGCCGGAGTAGACGTGGATCTTCCCGTCGGCGCGCTTGACCGGCACCTGCACCTGCACCTCGCGATAGGACGAGCGCAACACCGCCTCGACGTCGTCGGGAAGCCCGAGCCGCTCCGACGCGGCCTTGAAGTAGTGCGTGACGATCTCGTAGCTCGAGATCTCCGCGGGCTTCGTGAACGCCGCGCGGTTGGCGACGCGAGGCGACCGGTCGGTGTCCTCGATCGTCGCTGTCGCCCCGGGCGCGTGCTGGTCCTCTCGTTGGTCCGCCATGCGGGGACCATATGCCTTGTCGCAAGGTTTCCGCGAAGGGTGCGTTACAGGCGTCACATCGGATCGTGGAGGAACGAGTGAAGCGCTTCAGCACCATCGCCGGACTGGCCGGCGTCCTCATCGCACTCATGGCAAGCACCGCGTTCGCGGCGCCCGCCCGCACCGTCGAGCTCGGCTACGGCAAGACCGCCGCGACGTGGCAGGCCGCCGGCAGCGGCGCCATCGCCCTCGCCGAGGCACACGCCGTCGTCGGTTGTCAGCCCGCCGTCAACGGCTGCGACGACACGCTCGTCCAGATCACCACGCCCGGCGCCCTGAACGTCAAGACGACCTGCACCGCGTCGCCCGCGACGCCGCTCGGCAGCGCGCCCGACGTCGACGTGCACATCTACGAGTCCGACGCGTCGGGCAAGAAGGGCGACGAGCTCGGTGAGGGCGGCGTGACGTTCGGCCCGAACGAGACCGTGACCGAGGGTGTCGAGACCGGCTTCTACGTCGTCGAGATCCACTTCACGATGACCGCGCCGGTGCTTCCCGTGAAGGTCGACGCGCTGCTCGAGCC
>CADCVT010000141.1 GCA_902806215.1 uncultured Solirubrobacteraceae bacterium
CAGGCGCCGAGCAACGCGCCCGACTCGGGTTCCGCCGCCGATCCGAAGACCGCCGACTCCGTCGGCACCGCGGAGGAGACGAAGTGAGCGACTACAGCCCCACCGCCCAGGACGTCAAGGCCCTGCGCGAGCGCACCGGCGCGGGCATGATGGACTGCAAGAAGGCGCTCGTCGAGTCCGGCGGCGACGTCGACCAGGCGATCGAGATCCTGCGCAAGAAGCAGGGCAAGCGCATCGAGGACCGCGGCGAGCGCGTCGCCTCGGAGGGCACGATCCAGACCTACATCCACTCGAACGCCAAGGTCGGCGTCCTGGTGGAGGTCAACTGCGAGACCGACTTCGTCGCGCGCAACGACGACTTCATCGCGTTCGCTCGTGACATCGCGCTGCACATCGCCGCGGCGAACCCGCAGTTCGTCTCGGAGGACCAGGTCGATCCCGCCGCCAAGGAGCGCGAGACGAAGGTCTTCGAGGAGCAGGCCGCCGACAAGCCGGAGAACATCCGGCCGAAGATCGTCGAGGGCCAGCTGCGCAAGTGGTTCGAGGAGGTCGTTCTGCTCAGCCAGAAGCACGTCAACGAGGACAAGTACGAAGGCAAGACCATCAAGCAGATCCAGAACGAGGTCGCCGCGAAGACCGGCGAGAACGTCTCGATCCGCCGCTTCGCGCGGTTCGCCGTCGGCTCGTAGCCGGAAGCGAATAGTCTCCGCCGAACCGTATGAGCGAACTCACCGACGAGCTGATCGCCGACGCGCGCGACCGCATGACGAAGTCCGTCGAGGCGACGGTCACGAACTTCGGCACGATCCGGACCGGCCGGGCGAACCCGCACCTGCTGGACCGCGTCATGGTCGACTACTACGGGGCGCAGACGCAGCTCAAGCAGCTCGCGACGGTGCAGGCGCCCGAGGCGCGCCTGCTCACCGTCACGCCGTACGACAAGAGCTCGATCAACGCGATCGAGAAGTCGATCCGCGAGGCGGACCTGGGGCTCAACCCCTCCAACGACGGCAACGTCATCCGCCTCACGGTGCCCGAGCTCACCGAGGAGCGCCGCAAGGACCTCGTCAAGACCGCGCGCACGATCGCGGAGGAGGGCCGGGTCGGCATCCGCAACGTCCGGCGAGAGGTCATGCACGACCTGCGCGACCTCAAGAACGAGGGCGACGTCGGCGCCGACGAGGAGAAGCGCGCCGAGGCCGAGCTGCAGAAGCTGACCGACGAGCGCATCGCCGAGCTCGACGGGATCCTCAAGGCCAAAGAGGCCGAGATCCTCGAAGTGTGAGCGCTCGGTACGTCGCCATCATCACCGATGGCAACGGACGCTGGGCGCAACAGCGCGGGCTTCCGGTGCTCGCGGGTCATCAGGCGGGGGCGGACACGGTCAAGGCCCGGCTCCGCGACGCCGTCGACCTCGGGATCGAGGAGCTGACGGTCTACTCGTTCTCGACCGAGAACTGGTCGCGCTCGCCCGAGGAGGTCGCGGGCCTCATGGGGATGTTCGGCCAGCGCATCGACGACGAGACGCCCGAGCTGCACGAGGAGGGCGTGCGCATGCGGTTCATCGGCACGCGCGAGGGCGTCTCGCCCGAGCTCGTCGAGAAGATGGACTGGGCCGAGGCGCTCACCGCGCAGAACACGCGCATCACGCTCTTCGTCGCGTTCAACTATGGCGGGCGCCAGGAGATCCTCGACGCCGCGGCGCGCTACGACGGCGGGGGCGAGGAGGCGTTCGCCAAGCTGCTGTACGCGCCGGAGATGCACGACCCCGACCTCGTGATCCGCACGAGCGGCGAGGAGCGTCTGTCGAACTACCTGCTCTGGCAGGCGGCGTACTCAGAGCTCGTGTTCGCCGACGAGTTGTGGCCCGACTTCGACCGCGCCGCGTTCGAGACGTGCCTGGAGGAGTTCGCCGCGCGCGAGCGCAGGTTCGGTGGGCGATGAGGAACACGTCCGACCTCGGCAACCGGATCGTCTACGGCTTCCCCGCGGCGGTCCTCGCGATCTTCATGGTCGTCTCGGGCGACTGGTGGTTCGCGGCCGGGGCGATCGGGCTCGGGCTCATCTGCATGCACGAGCTGTTCGCGATGTTCGACGACGTGCGCCCGGCGCGGATCGTCGGGTTCCTCGGCCTGATCGCGCTCGGGGTCGCGGCGATCGAGGGCGAGCCGTTCCACCTCGTGCTCGTCGGCGTCTGCGTGATCCCCGTGCTGTTCGGCGTCACGATCCTCGGGCCGTCGGCGCAGGGCGGGACGTTCGGGATGGCCATCGTGCTGCTCGGCGTCTTCTGGATCGGGATGGGGATCGCCCACGCGATCATGCTGCGCGAGCTGCCCCACGGCGGCGGGATCGTGGCCGCGGTCCTGATCGGGACGTTCGTCGGCGACACCGGCGCCTACTTCGTCGGGCGCGCGATCGGGCGGACGAAGCTCGCCCCGCAGATCTCGCCGAACAAGACGATCGAGGGCCTCGCCGGCGGCCTGCTCACCGCGATCATCGCCGTCTGGGTCGTGAACCTCTACCAGGACTGGATCGACGCGCCCGACGCGCTCATCCTCGGCGTCGCCGTCGCCCTGATGGCGCCGCTCGGGGACCTGTTCGAGTCGTTCATCAAGCGCGACGCGGGGACGAAGGACACGGGCAAGCTCTTCGGCGCCCACGGCGGCGCGCTCGACCGCCTCGACGCGGTCCTCTTCACGCTCGTCGCGGGCTACTACGTGTGGAACGCGATCGGCGTGTGATGACGGGCGTCCCTGGGTACTGCGCCGGTCAGACGGCAAAGGACTGCCAGAGCTTCCGATGAGCCGGGCCTAGACACCCTGGTGCTCGCTGGAGCCGGCGCGGCCGAGCTCCGGGGGGAAGTCGGCCGCGCCGTCGTCGTGTCGCATAGGCACCGTTCTCGCCGCAAGATCCGGACGACCTTCGCGTTGGGGGAGAACATGAACAGCCGATTCACCGTGCTGCTCGCGGCCGCAACGACCGTACTCGCCGCGCCTTCGGGCGCAAGTGCCGCGCAGCTCCTCGACACCTCCGTGTCCTCGCCCGCGGCACAGAAGCGCGTGTGCCACGACCAGCTCGCAAGCGGCCCCGGCGTGATCCAGCGCCGCGTCGACCTCGCCGGCGTCAGCGCGATCCGCGCCGACCTCGACGCGAGCGGCGGCGACTGGGACCTCGGCCTCTTCGACGGCGTCTCGCGCAAGACGATCGGTGGCTCGGCCGGCTTCGGCTCGGACGAGATGGCCGAGACCTTCCACTTCTCCGGCCCGGTCATCGTCCAGGCCTGCCGTCGCACCGGCTCCGCCTCGACCGCCAAGCTGTCGGTCACCGCGACCGAGCTGCCCAAGCCGAGCGGGAAGATCGGCGAGATCAAGCTCGTCGAGATCGAGACCAAGACCGACGCCGACAAGGCGCGCCTGCAGGAGCTCGGCATCGACTACACCGAGCACGCCGGCCACTCGCACATGCAGGCCGTCCTCTACGGAGACAGCGACGTGCAGAAGGTCCGCAACGCCGGCTTCTCGTTCGACGTCATCATCGCCGACCTCTTCCAGCACGACATCAAGAAGCGCTCGGCCGACGACCTCTTCCAGCGCGAGAACGCGAAGTCGGGCCTGCCCAGCGGGCGCACCGGCTACCGCCGCCTCGCGGACTTCGACTCGGACATGAAGGCGCTCGCCGAGGCCAACCCGGCGCTCGTCAAGCCGATCGTGCTCGAGAAGACCACGCTCGAGGGCCGTCCGATCCAGGGCATCGAGATCACCGAGAACGCCTCGAACCTCAGCGACGGCAAGCCGGTGTTCCTCCAGTTCGGCGCTCACCACGCCCGCGAGTGGCCGTCGGCGGAGATGCCGATGGAGTTCGCGCACGACCTCGTCAAGAGCTTCGGCAAGGACCCCGAGATCACCGACCTCATGCGCCGCGTGCGCACGATCATCGTCCCGGTCGTCAACCGCGACGGCTTCAACCTGAGCCGTGAGGCCAGCGTGGACCTGCGCGCGACCGGCGCGTCGGACCGCATCACCGGCCCCTTCACCGAGGGCACGCTGGTCGACGAGGTCGCCAACAACACGCCGGCGCACCTCGTGGCGATTCTCGCCGACGGTCAGACCGGCAACTTCGCCTACAAGCGCCGCAACTGCCGCGTCGTCGACAAGCAGACCCCGAAGCCTGGCGAGTGCGGGCAGAGCGGGAACCGCACCCGCGGCACCGACCCGAACCGCAACTACGGCGGCTTCTGGGGCGGCCCGGGCGCGTCGAGCAGCCCGACCAGCGACACCTACCGCGGCTCGGGCCCGAACTCCGAGCCGGAGATGCAGGCCGTCCGCGCGCTGATCTCGAGCCGCCAGGTCGCCACGGCCATCACGAACCACACGTACTCGAACCTCGTCCTGCGCCCGCCGGCGATCAAGGAGGCCGGCGCGCCGCCGGACGAGCCGATCTACAAGAAGCTCGGCGACGACATGGCCGCGCAGAACGGCTACCAGAGTCAGAAGAGCTTCGAGCTCTACGACACGACCGGGAGCATGGAGGACTGGTCCTACTACGCGACCGGCGGCCTCGGCTTCACGTTCGAGATCGGCCCGCACGAGTTCCACCCCGAGTACCAGCAGGTCATCAACGAGTACGAGGGCACGGGGACGTTCAAGGGCAAGGGCAACCGCGCCGCCTACCTCGTCGCGCTGCGGCACACCGCCGACACGGCCAACCACGGGGTCATCGAGGGCCGCGCGAAGCCGGGCAGCACGCTGAAGCTGACCAAGGAGTTCCAGACGAGCACGTACAAGGGCGCGAAGCCCGCGTCGTTCGCCGACAAGCTCGAGACGACGTACACGGTCCCGCAGAACGGCAAGGTCAGCTGGCACGTCAACCAGTCGACCCGGCCGATCCTCCGCGGCGCGTTCACGCCGAACGTCGATCCGACGCCGGTCAGGACCATCGCCGACGACGGGCAGCCGCTCGCGCCGGGCACCGGCGCGCGCAACCCGGCCACGACCGCCGAGGTGCCGTTCCAGGTCAAGGCCGACGACGCCCGTGAGGCGGTCAAGATCCGCGTCGACTGGGCCGATCCCGAGGACGACTTCGACCTGACCGTGTTCAAGAGGGTGGGCGACGCCTGGATCGAGGCCGGCAAGTCGGTCTCGATGCAGAACGACGATCGCGAGGCCGTGACCGGCTTCGCCGAGGGCGGGAACTTCGAGGAGGTCGTCCTCCCGAAGCCCGACGTCGCCGACTACAAGATGCGCGTCACGAACTGGGGCGCGGCCGACCCGAACTGGACGTACAAGATCCAGTACTTCAAGGCCGGCGCCACACCGCTGCAGCTCAAGGGCACAGAGGCGTGGAACCTGAGCTGCGAGAACGGCCGGACGACGAAGGTCACGGTCGAGCGCGGCCAGGTCTTCGACGGGGGCCAGCTGTGCGGCGGCGACGCCGCGGCCTCGTCCGAGCCGGCGGCCATGGCGGCCGTCGCCAAGGGCGTCGCTGCCGGCAAGGCGCCCATGCGGTTCTCGCTCGTCGTCAAGCGCGCCGCGCTGCGCCAGGCGCTCGAGCGGGGCCTGGCCGCCCGGGCGAACTGCTCGGCTCCGTGCCGCCTGAACGTCGGCCTCACGGTCGACAAGCGGACGGCCAAGCGCCTGAAGCTCAAGCAGCGCACGGTCGCGACGGCCCGCGTCACCCGCTCGTTCGCGGGGACGAAGAAGCTCACGATCCGCTTCACGAAGGCGGCTCAGCGTCGCCTGGCGCGGACGCGGTCGGCGAAGCTCGGGATCGTCGCCACGGCCACCGGCCAGGACGGCGTCGCGACCGTCCGCCGGTCGCTGACGATCAAGCGGTAGTCCTGAACGGGCGGCGGCGGGAGGACCTGGAGGGACGCTCCTCCGGGTTCTTCCGCCGCGTACCGCCCTTGAAGCGGGGAAAAGCAACGTTCCGGTGTGTTGGCGCGCCCGATCCGGGCGATACGGCGCACTTCTGACGGTCATGCGTCACCGTCTGTGATGGAGCGCGCCCGGAGAAGGCAGTTCCCGGGTCGCCGACCCGTCTCAGACTGCCGTCCGTCAACTGATGGGAACTCCTGTGCCCCGCCTCGTCAAGATCGTCTTCGCCGTCCTCCTCGCCGCAGCGGCGGGGCTTTTCGCCCTCTCCGGCTCGGGTGGACCGAGCGCCGCTCAAGCGGTGGAGGTGCCGTCCGCGGACAGCAAGCTCGTGCAACTGCTGGACACCACCGTCTCGAGCGACGGTGCGTCCATGGCGTCCTGTCTGAGCCGGCGTGCCGGCGAGCGGGGCGTGGCCACGCGCCAGGTCACGCTCGAGCGCGCGGGCTACCTCTACACCAGCCTGACCGCGGCGAGCGGCGACTGGGACCTGGCCGTCTTCAACGAGGCGGGCCGGCGCACGAGCGGCGGCGCGACGACCTCCGCGAGCGAGGTCGCCTCGGGCTACGTCGGCTCGGGCACGTTCACCGTTCAGGCCTGCCGGCGCTCGGGTGACGCGTCCGACGCCCGCCTCATGGCCGACTTCACGCCGTTCCCGACGAACGTCACGCCCGAGAAGGTCCAGCTCGTCGACGTCAAGACCCCGACGCGCGCCGCCAAGGACCGCCTCGTGGCGCTGGACGTCGACCTCACCGAGCACGGCCACGAGGGCAGCCTCGGCGTCGTGCTCCACGGCAAGGCCGACGCGGACAAGCTGCGCCGCGCGGGCTTCGAGTGGGAGGTCGAGGTCGACGACGTCACCGCGCGCAACCGGAACGATCGCGTCGCCGACCGCCGGTTCGCGAGCCGTGTCGCCGCGTCGGACCTTCCCAGTGGGCGAGACGGGTACCGCACGCTCGAGGACTACAACAACGAGATGAAGACGCTCGCCGACCAGAACCCCGGCCTCGTCAAGCTCGTCTCGCTGCCGAACAAGACGTACGAGGGCCGCACGGTCATGGCCCTCGAGATCACCACGAACGTCAACCAGGCCAACGGCAAGCCCGTCTTCCTGAACATGGGCGTCCACCACGCGCGCGAGTGGCCGTCGGGCGAGCACGCGATGGAGTGGGCCTACCAGCTGATCAAGGGCTTCAAGGCCGGCGACGAGCGCACGGTGAAGATCGTGCAGGGGACCCGCAACATCGTCCTTCCGCTCGTCAACCCGGACGGCTTCAACGCCTCGCGCACCGCCGGCGCGCTCGGACAGCCGAACGATCCCGACGGCGGGCGCAACGAGGACATGCCGGGGGGCGACACAGCCTTCCTCGTGGCGGGTGGCGGCACCGGCGGCGAGTACCGGCGCAAGAACTGCCGTCTTCCCGACAACAGCGAGCGCGGCAACTGCGCGACGTCGCTCGGCCTCGCCGAGCGCGGCGTCGACCCGAACCGCAACTACGGCGGCTTCTGGGGCGGCCCCGGCGCCGATCCGAGCAACCAGCTCACGCAGACCTACCGTGGCCCCGCCCCGTTCTCCGAGCCGGAGACGAAGAACGTGAAGGCGCTCGTCGGCAGCAACCAGGTCACGACGCTGATCACCAACCACACGACCGCGGGCCTCGTGCTCCGCGCCCCGGGCCTCGCCTCGCTCGGCGACCCGGTCGACGAGCAGCGCGGCTACAAGGCGCTCGGTGACGAGCTCTCGCTGCACAACGGCTACTTCAGCCAGAAGTCGTTCGAGCTCTACGACACGACCGGCACGACGGAGGATTGGAGCTACAACGCCACTGGCGGCTTCGGGTTCACCTTCGAGATCTACTGCGGCGCCCCGAACTACAAGACGGGCGACTGCAACGATCCGGCCTTCCACCCCAGGTTCGAGACGATGGTCAAGGAGTGGACGGGCGACAGCGATCAGGCCAACCACGTGAAGGACCCCGGTCGCAACGAGGAGAACCCGTTCGGCAACGTCGCGAAGTTCGACGGCAAGGGCAACCGCGAGGCGTACTTCGTCGCGGCCGAGAGCACGCTGAACGAGGCGCGTCACAGCGTCATCGAGGGCGAGGCTCCCGCGGGCGCGACGCTGCGCATCAAGAAGACGTTCAAGACCGAGACGTTCCCGCAGCCGCAGCCGGACGGCACGAAGAAGCCGATCTTCTTCGACGACTCGCTCGAGTCGGTCTACGAGGTCGGCTCGACCGGCGCGTTCCGCTGGCACACCAACCCGTCCACACGTCCGATCGTCGCCAAGGAGCGCGGTGAGCGCGACGGTGGCGAACCGGCTCCGCCGGAGATGCAGTCCGGCGCTCCCGCCGGCGGCAGCGGCACGGACCCCGCCGGCGAGGACGAGGTCGCGGGGCCGTGCGCCGACGCGAACGCGCCGAATTCGGCGTGCTGGAACGAGCACAGCATCGTGGTGCCGGCGACCGGCGACAACCGGTCGGCGAACATCCGCGTCGTCTGGAGCACCCCGGCGAGCGACTACGACATCAAGCTCTTCGAGGACACCAACAACGACGGCAACACCGGCGAGGGCGACAAGGAGGTCGCGGTCTCCGAGAACGGCGCGACCAACGAGGAGGAGGTCGGCCTCACCGGCAGCCCGAGGCTCACCCCTGGCGTGAAGTACCTGCTCCGGGTGACGAACTTCGCTGCCGGCGAGCCGTACGACGTCGAGATCAGGTGGAACGGTCCCGAGCCGTTCAAGCCGGCTCAGGTCGAGAGCTTCACGATGACGTGCGAGGTCGGCGGGAAGGTCCTGCAGACCACGCAGGTCCAGGTCGACCGTGGCCAGACTACGCGTCCGGATCTCGGTGAGTGCCGCCGTCTCGCGGCGCCCGCGCCGCAGCCGCAGCCGCAGCCCGTACCGCTGCAGAAGCCCTCGACGTGCTTCGCCGGGTCGGGCTTCCGCTCGGTCGGCGTGACGCCGCGCGGCAGGGGCGTGCAGTTCCGGTTCTCGCGCCGGCTGAACAACCCGGTGACCGTGTCGGTGTTCCAGCAGTCGATCGGGCGCCGGGTCACCGGTGAGCGCCTCATCACGCGCTTCTCGCGCCGGACCAAGTCGTTCACGTGGAGCGGCAGGTCGTCGAGCAAGAGCAAGCGGGTCCGCGACGGGTACCTGTTCGCGCGGTTCTCGATGCAGACGCCGAACGGCACCGACACGCGGCGGATCACGCTGCGCCGCTCCAAGGGGCGGTTCGTGAAGCGGCCGGACTTCTACCGGCGGGCGACGTGTGACGCGCTGCCCAGCTTCAAGATCGAGCGCCCCGTCTTCGGCGGTGCCTCGAACCGGCCGTTGAACATCTCGTTCCGGATCGCGAAGCCCGGGCGGGTCCAGGTCGACGTGGTCAGGGGCGCCAAGCGCGTCAAGCGCTTCGGCCCGACGAACCGCCGCGCCGGTGTCACCCACCGCCTGCGGCTCGATCCGAAGGCGCTCGCCAAGGGCGAGTACCGCGTGCGGATCACCGTGCTCGTGCCCGGTGGGCGCCCCCTGACGGCGACGCTCGTCGCGCGCAGGCTGTAGAGCGACAGGGGGCGGCGGCCGAGAGGCCGCCGCCCCTGGCGCAACCTGCGCTTAACACAAGTTTCCGGTGCAACCTGCGTTGGAGCAGGCACGTCCCCCGAGCCGATCGGACTTCTTCGTGCCCCGCCTGCTCCGTCCGCTGTTCCTTCTCATCGCCTTCGTCCTCGCGATCGTCGCGATCGCGGCGCAGGCCGGCGGCCCGACACCGGCGGTCGCCGAGTCTCCTCCCGGCATCGAACTCGGCGAGGTGCTGGCGACGACCGTCGAGGCCTCCGGCTCAGCGGCGTCCGCATGTCATGCGGCGCCTCGTCCGGGAGCGCCGGGCGTCGCCGTGCGGACGGTCCGCATCCCTGCGTACGGGCCGATCACGGCGCGCCTGGAGGCGGCCTCGGGCGACTGGGACCTCGCGGTCTTCGACGTCGACGGACGGCGCCTGGCCGCGGCCGCGGGAGCCGACGCGGTCGAGGTCGCCTCGGGCTGGGCGTTCAAGGCCGGCGAGCTGCGCGTCCAGGCGTGCCGCCGCTCGGGCTCCGCATCCGAGGCGAAGATCGTCCTCGAGCACGGCACGGTCCCTGCCGAGATCGAGCAGACGCTGCTGCAGCAGAAGGTCCAGGTCGTCAGCGTGAACACGCCGACCAAGAGCGAGGAGGACCGCCTCACCGCGCTGGGCCTCGACCTCACCGAGCACGGCGGCGAGGGCAGCATGGGCGTGGTTCTGCACGGCGACGCCGACGCGATCAAGCTCCGTGACGCCGGGTTCAGCTTCCGCGTCCTCGAGGACGACCTCGTGCGCCGCACGGTGACCGAGCGGCGGGCGGAGCGGCGTACCGCCGCGCGCACCGCCGACGGGCCGATGCCGAGCGGACGCACCTCGTACCGCATCCTGGCGGACTACGAGAACGAGATGAAGGCGTTCGCCAAGGACAACCCCGGCCTCGTCAAGCTCGTCACCCTTCCGAACAAGACGTGGGTCGGCAAGGAGGTCCTCGCCATCGAGATCGCCGAGAACGTCAACCGCAACGACGGCCGCCCCGCCTTCCTGAACATGGGCGTCCATCACGCCCGCGAGTGGCCTTCGGGCGAGCACGCCATGGAGTGGGCGGTCGAGCTCATCAAGGGTTACAAGAGCGGCGATGCGCGCGCGACGAAGGTCGTCCGTGAAAGCCGCAACATCGTCCTCCCGGTCGTCAACCCCGACGGGTTCGAGGCGTCCCGCACCGCCGGCGCGCTGACCGGCGGCAACCAGGGCCGCGACGAGACGATCCCCGACACCGCGCTCATCGTCTCCGGTGCCGCCAACGGTGGTGAGTACCGGCGCAAGAACTGCCGGCTCGGAGACCAGCAGGCCGGCAACTGCACGACCTCCGCAGGTCTGGTGGAGATCGGGACCGACCCGAACCGCAACTACGGCGGCCTGTGGGGCGGCCCGGGCGCGGAGCGCAACCCGGCGACGCAGACCTACCCGGGCCCCAGCCCGTTCTCCGAGCCGGAGACCCGCAACGTCCAGGCGCTCGTGTCGCGGCATCAGGTGATGAGCCTCATCACGAACCACACGACGGCAGGACTGATCCTCCGCGCGCCCGGCATTCGCAGCCTCGGCGATCCCGTCGACGAGAACCGCGGCTACAAGGCCCTCGGCGACGAGATGGCACTCGAGACCGGCTACTTCAGCCAGAAGTCGTTCGAGCTCTACGACACGACCGGCACGACGGAGGATTGGAGCTACAACGCCACTGGCGGCTTCGGGTTCACCTTCGAGATCTATTGCGGCGCCCCGAACTACACGTCGGGCAACTGCGACGACCCGGCGTTCCACCCCCGGTACGAGACGATGACCAAGGAGTGGGACGGGTCGAGCCCCCAGGCTCAGCACGTCAAGGATCCGGGCAAGAGCGACGCTGCGCCTTTCGGCATGGAGAAGGGCTACCAGGGCAAGGGCAACCGCGAGGCCTACTACATCGCGGCTGAGAGCGCCCTCAACGAGCGGCGCCACAGCGTCATCGAGGGCGACGTGCCCTCCGGCGTGACGCTGCGGCTCACGAAGGCGTTCAAGACCGCGACGTACGAGCAGCCCGGCGCCGGGGGCGCGGATCCGAAGCCGATCCTGTTCGACGACAAGCTCGAGACCACATTCGACGTGGGCGAGTCCGGCAAGTTCCGCTGGCACATCAACCCGTCGACGCGACCGATCGTCGCCAAGGATCGGGGCCGCGACAAGAACGGCGCCCCGAGCCCGCCGAAGGACATCACGCAGACCAGGCAGACCGCGCCATGCCCGACGATCCTCATCTGCGGCGCGGCCAACGACGACCAGGTGATCGAGGTGCCCGAGCAGCAGCCGGGCGTCGTCGACAACGGCAAGATGCGCATCCGCATCGAGTGGGGAACGCAGGCAAGCGACTATGACCTCAAGATCTTCGAAGGGGACACGGCGGAGCCGCTCGCCCAGGATCCTGACTTCCAGTCGACCAACCGAGGCACGGACTTCGAGGAGGTCCTGGTCCCGGAGCCGAAGGGCAAGTACGTCGTGCGGGTCTACAACGTCAACGGCGTCGAGCCGTGGACGGGCAAGATCACGTACGAGAGCCCCGAGCCGTTCGTGAAGGGCATCACGGAGAACTGGACGCTGCGCTGCGAGCTGGACGGCCAGGTCCTCCAGACCACGGAGTTCTTCATCGCTCGTGGCGACTCGAAGCGCCCCGATCTCGGGGTCTGCGATCGCCGAGCCAAGGAGATCATCGCCGCCCGCGGCGCCTCGGCAGTTCCTGCTCCGGCGGCTCCGCTCCCGCCGATCGCGGCACCCGGCTGCAGCGCCGGGTCGGGCTTCCGTTCGGTGTCGGTCAAACCGCGCGGCCGGGGTCTGAGGTTCGACTTCGCCCGCCGGGTCGACGCTCCGGTGACGATCTCGGTGTTCCAGCAGTCGCGCGGTCGCAGGATCACGGGCGAGCAGCTCGTCGCGCGCTTCACGCGCAAGACGAAGGGCTTCACGTGGAACGGCCGGGCGACGACCAAGCGCAGGCGTGTCGGCGACGGCTACCTGTTCGCGCGCTTCTCGATCAAGGCGCCCGAGGGCGTGGACACGCGGCGTCTGACGCTGCGGCGTTCGAAGGGCAAGTTCGCGAAGCGGCCGGACTTCTACCGGCGGGCGACGTGTGACGCGCTGCCCAGCTTCAAGATCGAGCGTCCGGTGTTCGGCGGTGCGTCGAACCGGCCGCTGAACGTCTCGTTCCGCCTCGTCGACCCGGCGCGCGTCCGCGTGGACGTCCTCCGCGGCGACAAGGTGGTCAAGAAGTTCGGTCCGACGAGCCGTCGCGCAGCGGTGACGCACCGTCTGCGGGTCGACCCGAAGTCCCTGCCGCGCGGCGAGTACAGGGTGAGGATCACCGTGTTCATCGGCACCCGCCCGCTCGTCACGACGCTGGTGGCGCGCAGGCTCTAGTCAGGAGCGGCGGGCCACTACCTTGGTGGCCGTGGCCCGCCGCCTCCTTCTCCTCGGCTCGACCGGCTCGATCGGCACGCAGGCGCTCGACATCCTCGGGCGCCGTAACGAAAACGGGGGTTGTGAGGGGGCGGAGCCCCCTACCTTCGAGCTCGTCGGCCTGAGCGCCGAGCGCTCGTGGGAGCAGCTCGTCGAGCAGGCACGCGCGTTCGGCGTCAAGCGGATCGCGCTGGCCGACGCCGACGCGGCCGCCCGGGCGTCGGAGGCCTGGACCGACGGCGAGGTGCTCGGCGGCGCCGAGGGCCTCGTCCGGCTCGTCATCGAGTCCGGTGCCGACCTCGTGCTCAACGGCCTCGTCGGCAGCGCCGGCCTCGGCCCGACCGTGGCGACGCTGGGCGAGGGCATCGACCTCGCGCTGGCCAACAAGGAGTCGCTCGTCGTCGGCGGCGAGCTCGTCATGGCGCTCGCCGAGGCGACCGGCGCGCAGATCATCCCCGTCGACTCCGAGCACTCGGCGCTGCACCAGCTGCTCGCGGGGGAGGCGCCCGGCACGGTGACGAAGCTCGTGCTGACGGCCAGCGGCGGCCCGTTCCGCGGGCGCACGCGCGCAGAGCTCGAGGACGTGACCGTCGAGGAGGCGCTCAAGCACCCGACGTGGGCGATGGGCGGCAAGATCACCGTCGACTCCGCGACGCTCATGAACAAGGGCCTCGAGGTCATCGAGGCGCACCACCTGTTCGGGACGCCGTACGACCGGATCGACGTCGTCGTGCATCCGCAGTCGATCGTCCACTCGTACGTCCTGCTGAACGACGGTGCGGCGCTCGCGCACCTCGGCAACCCCGACATGCGCGTCCCGATCTCCTACGCCCTGCACCACCCGGACCGCGTCGACGTCCCGATACGGCCGCTCGACCTCGCCGAGGTGGGCGCGCTGACGTTCGAGCCCGTCGACGTCGAGGCGTTCCCGGCGCTGCGGCTGGCCAAGGAGGCCGCGATGGCGGGCGGGACGGCGCCGTGCGTACTCAACGCCGCCAACGAGATCGCCGTCCACGCGTTCCTCGCAGGACGGCTGCCGTTCCTCGGCATCCCCGCGGTGATCGAGGAGACCCTCGCCCGCCTGCCCGCCGAGCGCGTGCGGGCCTTCGAGACGCTGTACGAGGCTGACCGCAGCGCGCGAGAGCACGCGGCGGAGCTCGCCGGGGCCTACGCGGCATGACCACCGTCCTCTCGGCGTTCGCGGCCTTCGCAGGGTTCGCGATCCTCATCATCCTGCACGAGGCCGGCCACTTCGCGGCCGCCAAGGCCGTCGGGATGCGCGTGGAGAAGTTCATGCTCTTCTTCGGCAAGCCGGTCGTGAGCGTCCGCCGCGGCGAGACCGAGTACGGGATCAAGGCGATCCCGCTCGGTGGCTACGTGAAGATCACCGGGATGAACCCCAACGAGGCGATCCCGCCGGAGGTGGAGCACCGCGC
>CADCVT010000142.1 GCA_902806215.1 uncultured Solirubrobacteraceae bacterium
GCATTCGCCAGGGGCGAATGCCTCGGCGGCGGCCTAGTCGGTCGCCGCGATGCGGTCGTAGTTGAGCCGCATGAGCGCGATGACGTCGTCGACGTCGGCGGGCGTCGTCAGGTCCCGTGCGGCGAGGCGCGGCGAATGGCGGTTGACCGGGTGGGGGCCGACGCGGCCCTCATCGCGCAGGCGCGATCCGACGTCGCGCGGGAAGCCGAAGTGCGCGACGCGGTCGCCGTGCAGGTGGCCGAGCTCCTCGTCGCCGACGCGGAACGACCACTCGCCGCGCTCGCCGGTGACCGCGTTGACGCCCGGCCAGGCCGTGACCTCGTCGGTGATGTGCTCGCTGGCGCTCTTCGTGGTGGGCATGCCGCGATCATCGGCCTTCAAGCGCGGTTGAAGTCAAGGCCGACGCGACCACGGCGTCCTCCCACGCCATCCCGGACGACTTGAACAGGCGCGGGCCTGGCGTCAGCGGCTGATCGCGGACGAGCTCGGCGAGCGTCATGAGGTCGTCGGCCTGGAGGCCGGCGGCGACGACGACGCCCGCCTCGCGCAGCGCTGACGCGCGGGACTCGACGACGACGGTCGCCCGGTGCGCGAGCGCGTCGTCGGTCTCGCGCACGTCGGGCTCGTGGGAGCCGATGGCGACGACGGTCGCGTGGTCGGCGACGAGCGAGCCGTCGAACACCGGCTCCCGCGACGTCGTGCAGCAGCAGATGACGTCGGCGGCTTCGATGACCTCGTCGGCGGCGCCCTCGCGGCCGACCATGGCGACGTGGTCGATCGGCCGGACCGCGCGGACCGCCTCGACGTGCGCGTGCGCCTGCGGGCCGCGACCGAAGGCGAGCAGTCGCGACGCGTCAGGCGCCGCGAGATGCCGGACGGCGAGCGCGGACACCGCGGCGGTGCGCAGGTTCGTCAGGCCGATCCCGTCGACCAGCGCGACCGGCGCGAGCGTCGTCGCGTCGAACACGACGCAGAGCCCCTGGACGCGAGGCTCGCCACCGACGGTCACGAGCTTCACGGACGCGTGCGCGCCGGCCACCGACGGCATGACGAGCAGGTCGCCGCCCCCGACCGGCACGATCATCCGGGCGGGGTCGGCCTCGGGATCGAGCCCGGCGAACAGCGCGGCCTCCAGAGCATCGACCGCGTCCGCGTATCCGAGCAGGCCGAGCACGTCGTCCGCGGCGATGTAGGGAAGATCGATCACCGCAGGACGAAGCCTGTGCCGAGGTCGTCGCGCGGGTCGAGGACGAAGCGGTGCTCGGCGGTCCGGTACGCGGTGCCGACGACCTCGGTGAGCACGCCGCCGGGCTCCTCGGCGAGCGCTCGCGCGGTGAACGTCGTCCCTACGACCGAGTCGTTGCGCCACGCCTGCCCGACCGCGATCGCGCCGTCGTCGAGCAGCAGCACCGTCCGCGCGGACGTGCCGGACCCGCACGGCGAGCGATCGACCTCGCCGTCGGCGAAGATCGTCACGTTGCGCTGGTGGGCCTCCCCGACGTCCTCGTAGAGGATCGTGCCGTAGACGCCCGAGAGGCGGTCGTCGGTCGGATGGCGCGCCGCTTCGCTCCCGGCGAGCGCGCGCTTGACCGACCGCCCCGCATCGATGAGCCGAGGAAGCTCACCGGCATCCACTCGCAGACCGAAGGCCGACGCCGGCGCCGACGCGTAGATCGCTCCCCCGTACGAGACGTCGACGACCGCGCCCGCGGCCTCCACCCCACGCGCGATCACGAACGACGGCACGTTGCGGAAGGCCACCGACCGCACGACGCCACCGGCGACCGAGACGCGCGCGACGACCCGCCCCGACGGCACGTCGATCGTCACGTCGACGTCTCCGCGGTCCGGCGCAGCGACCCGCCCGGTCTGAACCGCCCACGCCCCGAGCGCGATCGTCCCGTGCCCGCACGCCGTCGAGTAGCCGTCCTTGTGCCAGAAGAGCACGCCGAAGTCGGCGCCGTCGTCGTCGGGCGGCACGAGGAAGCAGCCGTACATGTCGGCGTGCCCGCGCGGCTCGTGGCACAGCAGCCGCCGCACCACGTCGACCTCCTCCGACGACCCCGCCGCGAGCCGCCGCTCGGCCACCGTCGACCCGCCGATCGCCGGCACGCCATCGGTCACGATCCGGAACGGCTCCCCCGCCGTGTGGTAGTCGGTCGCCGCGACCTCGATCCCGCTCAAGGATCGCGCGCCCAACCGGTGCCGGTGAACGTCGTCGGCGACGTTGCCGTCGACGTCGACGACGACGACGACGCGCCGGCCGGCGGCGTCGGCTGCTGACGACGCCGTTCGCGTTCGTCGGCGTCCTGCGCGCGCGTCGACCCCTCGGTCGGCACGAACAGCTGCGGATCGAGTGCGCCCTCGACCGCGACGAGTGCCTCCCTGCCCTGGACGAAGTCGTGCTCGTCGACGCGGACCGTCACCCCGTCCTCGCCGACCAGCGCGAGCGCGCCGTCGGTCTGCCGCAGCGCCGCGGCGCACGTGGCGAAGTGGACCGTGTCCGCGCCGCCGTCGAAGTGCTCCGCCGTCACCCCGTCGCGGCCGACGACGAGCGCGCGAAAGCCTTCGCGCGCAACGCCCACCCGCAGGTGCCGACTCCCGGCGACCGGCGCGTCCGCCTTCACCTCGTACGGCGGCAGCAGTCCCGTCGTCGTCTCGGCGGGCACGACGACGAGCATCCCGTCGCGAAGCTGCGCCGCTGCCTCGACGACCTGGTCGATCGTGACGGCAGCGGACACGGCCTCGGTGTCGTACGGGACGTCCGGCCGACCCCAGCCGAGCTCTCTCACGGCCGCTGCCCTCGGCCCGACGGTGGGCGACCAGGCGTGCAGCCGCGCCACGTCCGCCTTCGCGACGTCGACTTCGTCGGCGCTGAGATCGCCGGCGGCCAGACGCCGGATGTCCTCGACGACGAGACGCGCTGCCTTGACCGCGCCGGCGCCCGTCGCGTTCGTGTTCAGGAAGTGCAGCCCGCGCTGCGGACCGACGAGGTAGATGGTGGACTTCACCGAGTACGCGAGGCCGTGCTCCTGACGGACGGTGCGGTGGGCGCTGCGCCAGAGCAGCGCGTGAAGGACCCGGGCCGCGGGGCTCTCGACGATCCCGCCGACCGCCATGTGGATCCCGTCCTCGAGCTCGCACGGTAGGGACAGAGGCAGGGCCGTGGCGGGCGGGACGCGGCGCGGCTCACCCGGCGGCAACGGCAGCGCCCCGAGTCCCTCGACCTTGCGCGTGCAGACGAGCGCTGCGTTCGCCGCGGTGAACCACCATGCCGCGTGGTCGCGCACCGCTGCGGGCGGGCAGTCGACCAAGCCGTGCTCGTCGTAGAAGGGAAGTCCCGGCCCGCGCGCGCCGAAGAACCGCCGGAGCATCATCGATCCCATGTACGGCAGATCGTCGGATCCCTCGACCCCGAGGATCCGGCGCTCCGCGTCGAGGCGGTCGACGGGTGGCCTGGCGAAGCCCTCCGCGAACTCCTCGAGGCGCCGCACGACGTCGGCGTCCTTCTCGCGCTCCACGAACGCGCGCGTCGTCCAGAGGTCGACCGCGCCGGACACGAAGTCGAGCGGCGTGACGTGGCCGAGCGCGAGGTGCTCGACGAGGTGCGTGAGTCCCCGCGTGGCGAGGGTCTCGTCGGCCTGCCCGACGCGGAACACGAAGCCCGCGGTGACCGGGCCGGGCGCGTTCCCGACGAACGCCGGGAGGCCGGCGATCTCGGTGCGCTGCCACCCGGTGCTCAACGGCGCCTCAGCCGTACCAGGCGGCTTCGGCCTCCTCGAGGACGTACGCCTCGTCGGCCGTGATGGCGGCGCTCAGGCGCGAGTGGCGGCCGGGTCGGACCTCGGGGACGAGGCGGACCGCGGCCATCGCGTCGTCCTTGGAGATGCCGATGTCGCCGGGGCTCGTCGGCGCGCCGATCGCGCGGATCAGCGACAGGACGCGCTCCTGCGACTCGTCGTAGAACCGCGCGGCGAGGAACGCCCCGATCGCGACCTGCTCGCCGTGCAGCCCCGAGCCGACCCGCATGCGGTCGACCGCGTGGCTCCACAGGTGCTCGGCGCCGCTGCACGGGCGGCTCGACCCGGCCAGCGTCATCGCGAGGCCGGAGAGCACGAGGCCGTGGACGAGGATCTCGACGTCCTCCTCGTCGAACTGCGTCTCGGGTGTGTAGAGGTCGCGCCGCGCGACGAGCAGCTCGGCCGCCGAGCGCGCGAGCAGCGCCGCGTAGTCGTCGAACGGGTCGCCGTGGAAGCGCGCGGCCCACTGCCAGTCCGCGATCGCCAGCAGGTTGACCGCGAGGTCGGCGATGCCGCCGACGAGCGTGCGGCGCGGCGCCTCGCGGATCGCGTCGATCGGGACGACGAGCGCCGCGGGCGGGCGCGCCCCGTAGGAGTCCGAGCCGGCGTCGCCGGGCCCCTGGAGCACCGCGACCGGCGAGGACATCCCGTCGTGCGAGGCCTGGGTCGGCACCGCGATGAACGGCAGCCCCGTGTCGTACGCGGCGTACTTGGCGACGTCGAGCGTCTGCCCGCCGCCGACGCCGACGACGACGTCGCCGCCCTGCTCCAGCAGCGCCGCGCGGACGGCCTCGACCTCGTCGAGGTGCGCGCTCGCCACGTCCAGCGACTGGCACGCGAGCTGCGCGCCGAGGTCGATCATCAGCGAGCGGCCGAGCATCCCCCGGCTCGCGCGCCCGAAGACGAACAGCGGCTTGTGCAGGTTCATCGTCGCGATGACCTCGTACAGCGCCGCGGCGACGTCCTCGCTCGAGCGCCGGAACACGATCGCCTGCGGGATCTCCGGCGAGCGCCGGTCCGGGAGGGTCGCGATGTCGGGCCGGGCGCTCATCCGCACCACAGCGTAGGGCCGAGGGGCGCGATCAGCGGAAGCGCTCGTACGTGCGCTCGACCCAGCGGAAGCCGGGCCGGTCGCGCAGCGCGTCCTGGAAGCGCACGAGCCCGGCGGGCACCCGCTCGACGATCCGCGGCGCCCCCGGCGGCGTCACGATCGGGTAGAGCAGCGAGGCGGCGGTCAGGTCGGCGACCGTGAAGGCGTCGCCGACGAGCTGCTCGAGGCCGTCGAGCTCGGCGTCGAGGCGGTCGAAGACCCGCACGAGCGCGTTGCGCGATTCCTGCGCGGCCTCGTCCGCGCCGACGCCGAACCGCAGGCCCACGAACGCCTTCGCGGTCGCGCCCGCGATCGAGCCGAAGCGATCGAGCGGCGGGCCGGCGAGCCTGGCGGCGACCTCCTCGAGCAGGTCCGGGTCGTGGGTGATCTCGTGCCAGCCGAGGTGCCGCGCCGGCGGGCCGGCGGCCTCGTCGAAGAGGTCCTCGAGCGCGAGCGCCCGCTCGCGCTGCACCGGGTCGGCCGGGATGAGCGGCGGGTCGGGATGGCGCTGCTCGAGCGCGGCGATGATCGCCGTCGAGTCGCCGATGACCCGCCCGTCGAGGCGCATCAGCGGGAACGTCGCGTGCTCCCCGCGCGTCAGCGCGTACGCGATCGCCATGTGCGACGGCGGCGGCGGCGTGCGCCGCGCGTGCGGCACCCGCTTGTGGTCGAGCGCCCAGCGGACCTTCTCGCTGTAGTGCGATATCGAGATCTGCCACAGCACCGGTCGCTCAGCCACGGGAGGCAAGCCTACGCCCGCAGGTGCGAGGGGTTCGTGCTCTTGCGCTGCTTCTGCACGCCGGGGAACACCGCGTTGAAGTCGCGGAAGAGCGACTTGTAGTTGTCCGGGCGCCGGTACGTCTTCTTCTGGAAGCCGTCGGGGAGGTCGTCGAGCTCGGCGACGTCGGCCCACCCGCCCGCTAGGGCGTACGCGTAGTACGGGTGCTCGGCCGGCACGTCGTGGACGGTCGCGACGGTGATGGGCAGCCCCAGCGACCGCGCCGCGTACACCCGGTGGATCCCGTCGTTGATGATGAGCACGGTCCGGCCGTCGGGCTCGTGCGACTCCTCGACGACCGGCGGGATCACCGGGATCGTCTCGTCAGGGTCGTCGGAGGTGCGCACGAGAACCGCGCCGTCGAGCGCGAACACGTCGACGCCGGAGGGCAGCAGCGCATCGCGCAGCTCGAGGATCTTCTCCACGCCGCCCGCGAGGACGTAGCGCTGGGCGGGCGCCAGCGCGTCGGTGTGCGTCGCCGGCGCGAGGTCGATGCGCGCGTGCTCGTACAGCGGGGCGCCGTCGCGCAGGCGCACGCGTCGCAGCGACGAGAGCAGCTCGTCGCGGCCGACGTGCTCGATCGAGAGGATCTCCATCACGCCTCCAGCGACGCGACGAGGTCCGCGTCGACCGACCCGATCGAGCGCACCGTGCGCGCCGGCCGCGCGGCCCGTCCGTCGAGGACCCGCACGAGGTCCTCGGCCTCCTTCTCCGGCCGGTGGAGCACCCACACCGTCCTCATCCCGATCGCCGCCGCCGGCTCGATGTCGTACGCATAGGAGTCCCCCACCATGACGGCTCGGGCAGACGCGACACCCGCCGCCGACAGCAGCCGCCGGAACGGCTCCGGCGAGGGCTTGGCGACGCCTGCGCGGAACGACAGCACCTGCAGCTCGAGCGCGACATGCGCGTCGAAGAACGCCCCGAAGTGGACCCGCGCCGCCTCGAAGTACGGCTGCCAGATGTTCGAGACGAGCCCGACCCGGTAGCCCGCGGCGGCCACCGCCACCAGCGCCTCGGCCCCGCCGTCGACCGCCGCCGCGTCGCCCGTCTGCGCCCGCCACACCTCCTCGACCGCTGCGTCGACCGCGGAGCCGCCAGCCCCGAGCTCCTCGCGCACGAACGCGGCCACGCCCGCGGGCGAGCCGAAGTCCCGCGTCATCAGCGCCGCGCCGAGGAGCCTGCGCTGCTCGTCATCCAGCGAGGCGAGCTCGGCGATGCGGCGAGCGGGTCCACGCGACGGGCCGTCGACGAGCGTCGCGCCGATGTCGAAGACGACGAGATCAGCGCCGGAGGGCACGCAGCTGCTGCTCCTTGATCGTGAGCTCGCGCCCCAGCCACAGCGCGTGCGAGACCAGGCTCACCGCCATGTCGGCGGCGGCCAGCACCTCGACGTCGACCGCGCGCGCGGCCTCGTAGCGCTTGACGAGCACCCCGCCGAAGCGGTGCTCGGCCACGATCACGCCGCGGTCGCCGTCGACCGAGACGACGAAGTAGCCGTTGGGGTCCTCGCGCAACGAGGACTTCCCGGTGACCCGGTCGACGTCGTCATCGCGCCGCCACCCCTCCGCGATCGAGCGCCCCAGCGCGAACCGCGGCGAGCGCGGGTCGGCGCCGAGCGAGTGGCTGACGACGGTGATCGGCCCGACCGGCAGGCCGACCGCGTCGGCGACGTGCCGCTGGATCGCCATGAGCCCGTAGACGTTCTGCAGCCACGCCGTGAGGAGGTTGTGCGCGCGGTAGGTCGCCGACAGCGACAGCCGACCGTCCGTCCGACGGAAGAACAGCGTCGTCAGGCACGGCGTCGACCCGTGCAGGTCGGGCAGGTCGTTCGCGGTGTCCCACAGCGAGACGTACGCGTGCCGGCTCTCGGGGTCGGCACGCAGCGCGCCGATCGCCGTCGCGAGCGTGTCGGTCCCGGCCGCGCCCTGGCCGAAGTACCCGCGCAGACGGTTGCCGTACGTGTACGCGATCCCCTCCGGAAGCTCCGGGTCGAGGATGCGCCGCGCGTACGCGCGGAAGTCCTCCAGGCGGAATCCGTACCGCGCCAGCGCGGGCTCGGGGTCCTCGGCCGGGTCGGTGATCACGACCTTCGCGTTGAGCAGCTCGACCCGCGGCCCGTTGGCGAGCTCGACCGGATGCCCGAAGCGCACACACCGCACGACGAGCTCCTCCCAGCAGTCGAGCGGGCCGCGCCGCACCACCTGGTGCGCGGTCACCGCGGACGGCAGGTACCCGGCGGGCACGGCGTCGGGGATGTCGACCCGGATCCGCTCCTCGCAGGCGTCGGCTTGCGGGAGCTCCGCCAGGTACGCGGTCAGCTCGCCGCCGAGCTCACGGCGTGACAGCTTGCCGAACGCCCGGAAGGTCAGCCGGCGGCGCAGCGCGTCGGCGTCGAAGCCGGGGACGTCGGCGAACACCCGCTGGGTGCCGACCACGCGCGTGAGCCGCGTCCCCAGCAGCTCGGCGTCCTCGAGCCCGCGCTCGATGAACGCCGCGATCTCGTCGGCGGTCGGCAGCCCGAGGTCCTCCCCGATCGCGACGAGGTGCCGCACCTGCGGGTTGAACAGCAGGTTGCAGAACATCGCGAACATGCCGTCGCCGTAGAGGTTCGACACGACCGCGAGGCGGCTGCGCGCCGGGTCGAGGAGCTCCGGCGAGATCTCGTCGAGCTTGCGCTCGACGGTGCGCAGCGGCGACCACAGCGTGATCAGCCCGACGTCGCCGGCCGGGTTGACGACCCGGAGGCGATCGGCGTAGTAGAGCGCCTCGAACGCCGGCGGAGCCATGCCCCGCCCAGGGTACGGCGGCGCTCAGGCCGGAGCGAGCTCGGGCCCGCCGTCGAGCTCTGCCCGCAGCCGCTGCAGGCCCGCGCGCATGCGGCTCTTGACCGTGCCGACCGGGACGCCGGAGTCGCGAGCGATGTCGCTCGCCGAGAGCCCGCTCCACCACCGTCCGCTTCGGCGAGGATCTCTGGACGCTCCTCGAGCGCGAGGCCGCCCGGGAGGGGCTCAGCGCGGCGCAGTACGTCCGCGACGCGGCGGTCATGCGGCTCGCCTTCGCGATGGCCGAACACGGCGACCCGCAGGCGCAGGCGACGCTCGCCGACGTCGCGACGCGCTCCCTCGAGCGCCGGGCCCTCGGCGAGACCGACGGCGACGGGATCCTCAGCGACCCGGCGCGGCGCGCGGCGCTCGTGCGCACCGGCCTGCTGAACGGCCCGATCGACGCCGCGCTCGACCGCCTCACCGGCGTCGTCGCGCGTGTGCTCGACGCCCCGGTCGCGCTCGTCTCGCTCGTCGACGCCGACAAGCAGGTCTTCGCCGGGTGCATCGGCCTGCCCGAGCCGTGGGCGACCGACCGCCAGACGCCGCTCTCGCACTCCTTCTGTCAGCACGCGGTGACGTCCCGCGAGCCGCTGATCGTCGCCGACGCGCGCAAGGACCCCCGCGTCAAGGACAACCTGGCGATCCGCGACCTCGACGTGATCGCGTACGCCGGGATCCCGCTCATCGACCGTCAAGGCCAGGCGCTGGGCTCGCTCTGCGTCATCGACCACCGCCCGCGGCGGTGGACCGACGCGGAGGTCGAGCTGCTCAACGACCTCGCGACCACCGTGGTCGACGAGCTCGAGTCGCGCTCGGCCTGAACGCCCGGCTGGCGCGTCGGCCGCCTGCTGATGCCTACGCTGCGTGCATGACGCTCGCCACCGCGGAGCGCGCGGAGGCGTTCGCGCCCGCCCCTGCCGTTCCCGACCCGCTCGAAGACCTCGCCTGTGAGCTCGACGCGATCGGCGCCGCCGTGCGTGCCGACCTCGGCGATCGCGACCGTGCGTACATCAAGCGCGTGATCACAGCGCAGCGCCGGCTCGAGATCGCCGGCCGGGCGCTGCTGGTCGGCTCGCGGTTCGCGCCGGCGGCGGTCGCCGGGACGGCGGTCCTGACGCTGGCCAAGGTGCTCGAGAACATGGAGATCGGCCACAACGTCATGCACGGCCAGTGGGACTGGATGCGTGACCCGGCGATCCACTCGAGCACGTGGGAGTGGGATGCGGCGTCGACCGCCGCCTCGTGGCAGCACGCGCACAACTACCAGCACCACACGTACACGAACGTGCTCGGCCGCGACCGCGACCTCGGCTACTCGGCGATGCGCGTCGAGCCCGAGCAGCCCTGGCATCCGGTCTACCTCACCCAGCCGGTGTACTTCTTCCTCATGGCCGCGGTCTTCGAGTGGGGCATCGCGCTCTACGACATGGAGCTCGACGCGGTCAAGCGGGGCGAGAAGTCGCGCGAGCAGGCGCGCACCGAGATCGTCGCGCTCCTGCGCAAGGCCCGCGCGCAGCTGCTCAAGGACTACGTCGCCTTCCCGGCCCTCGCCGGCCGCCGCGGCGCGCCGCGCGCGCTGGCCGCGAACGTGGTGGCCAACGTCGTGCGCAACGTCTGGGTCCACACGATCGTCTTCTGCGGGCACCTCCCCGAGGGCGCCGAGACGTTCACCGAGGAGGAGTTCCAGTCCGAGACGCGCGGCGGGTGGTACCGCCGTCAGCTGCTCGGGTCGTGCAACCTCGAGGGCAGCCGGCTCTTCCACCTGCTCACCGGGAACCTGTCGTTCCAGATCGAGCACCACCTCTTCCCCGACCTGCCGAGCAACCGCTACCGCGAGATCGCCCCGAAGGTCCGCGCGGTCTGCGAGCGCCACGGCCTGCCGTACAACAGCGGGCGCCTGGGGCGCCAGTACCGCTCGGTGTACAAGCAGGTCGTCCGGCTCGCGTTCCCCGGCGGGGCGTGACGCTCTCTCTCCTCTGCTGCGCCCACGGAGCCGCCGAGCAGGTCGCCGCGACCCTGGCCCCGCTGCGCGGCGCGGTCGACGAGATCGTCGTCTGCGACACGCGCGAGGCGCCTGACGACGCGTACGCCGGGCTCGCCGACCGCGTGGTCCGGCTCGACGAGCCCGGCGAGGGCGGTGCCGGCGCGTGGCCGTACGACGCCTGCTCGCAGGTTCGCCGCGCGCCTCGTCCGCAACGACGGCACGACCCCC
>CADCVT010000143.1 GCA_902806215.1 uncultured Solirubrobacteraceae bacterium
CGGCAGCCGCGCCCGAGGCGGCGGGCGGCGCGCCGGTGGAGCCGCCGGGCGCGACGGTGCCCGGCGGCTGCGCCGACCCGCGCGGTGCGTCCTTGCTCGTCGCGTCGGCGAGGAAGGAGTAGGGCTTCGGCAGGCCGTCGGGCCGGACGCCGGCGCACTTGCGCAGGTCGCCGCAGGCGAAGTCGCCGGTGACGATCGGCGAGTCGTAGTACGTCGAGAACAGGTTGGCGTCGGTGGGATCGATCGCCTTCTCGGGCTCGTCGTCGCGCCAGCGGTCGGTCTGCAGGCGCGCTCCCGCGGAGGGGTCGCCCTTGACGTAGCGGTCCATCCAAGCGGTCGTGTACCAGGCGACGAGGTCCATCCCGCGGGCCGTCGCCTGGAACGCCGGGTTCGGGATGTACGCGTACTCGAAGTGGCCGCCGCCCCGGATGACGATCTCGCCCGCGTCGAGGCCCTGCTTGCGGATCGCGTCGAAGCCGCCCTGCTTCTCGTTGCGCGGCGGCTCCTCGGTCTTGGGCCGACCGAAGAGCGGGTAGTCGCCGGCGAGGCCGAGCGCGGGGACGCGCGGCGGCACCGGCCTGCGGGTGTCCGGCGCCTTCGCGCAGCCGGGGATGCCGCCCGAGTCGGACGAGCGCAGGTTGTCCCAGGCGACGATCGTCTTGACGCGCGGGTCGCGCTGGCCGACGAACGAGACCGCTCCCGCGCCGAGCGACTGGCCGACGACGCCGACGCGCGACGGGTCGAGCAGGCCGTGCAGCGGGTTGAAGCCCGACGAGCGGCCGTCCTTGACCCGCGCCGCCTGCTTGTCGGCATGCGACGTCGCCGTCGAGCACGAGGGCCGCGGCACGTACGGGCTCGCAGGGGAGGAGAAGAAGTAGTCGAGCGCGTCCTCGGTGCCGTCGTAGAACGGGCCGCCGGACTGCGAGGGGACGCCGTCGTTGCGGTCGACGCCCTCGCCGTAGGTGTCGGAGTAGCCCTGGCCCTGCGGCTCCCAGGTCAGCACGACGTAGCCGGCCTTGGCCAGCGTCTGCGCCCCGAACCAGTAGAGCTCCTCGGGCGCCTGCACCGAGCCGTTGGTGATGACGACGCCGGGACGCTTGGCCGGGCCGCGCTCTGTCCACCACACGTGGCCCGAGAGCGTCGAGCCGTTGCGCTGGGTGAACAGCACCGGCAGCACCCGTCCGTAGCCGTTGCGCTCCCAGTCGTACAGCCGGACGTCGCCGGCGCAGCCGTTCATCTTCTGCCAGCACAGCTGCCCGAGGAAGTTGCGCCCGAACGGCTTGTTCGGACCGTCGGTGGCGAGGATCGACGCGGCCGCGACCTCGTTCTCGGCGCCGCGCTGGGCGAGCAGCGCGTTGAACTGCGGCGTGTAGTCCGTGCGCGCCCGCTCGTTGCCCTTGTCGTAGTTGCGGGCCTCGTAGACGGGATCGAAGGCGGCAGTGGCCGTCGCCGCGAAGGCGAGCACGGCCGTGAGCGTGATGAGGAACGTGGTCGCGCGCATGAGCGGCACGGAAGCTAGTGGCGACCCCGATCGCATGCGGCGGTTGCCGCCTAACTCGAACAGACGTCCAGATCGCCATGACCGTCCAACCAGAGCGCCGCCGCGTCGTTGATGCCACTGAACGCGGGTCGCACGGCCGTGCAGGGGCGCATGACCATGTTCAACGACGAAGAGCAGGAGATGCGCAACGTGAGCGAAGCATCGAGACAGACCCGCAGCGGACGGCCGTCCCGGCCTGCGCTGGCGCTCGCGGTCGTCGCGCTCCTCGCGGGCGCGCCCGCCGCGCACGCGGCCTCCGATGCGAAGACGAAGGCGAAGGACGCCGCGGCGGCCGCGCCCGCCGTCGCCGCACCGGCCGCTGACCCAGTGGTGAAGCAGCGCGCTGCCGCCGAACCCGTCGCCCCGGCGCCCGCCGCCCCGAGCGCGACGAAGCCAAGCCCCGCCGTCGCGCAGGCCGACGGCAACGGCTCCGCGAAGAAGGTGTCTCCCACTCCCGCCGGCAAGGCCCGTCCGGCGCCCAAGCCCGGCAAGGTCGTCGTGCCGGCGACGACGCCGAGTGCGAAGCGGGCTCCGGCCGCGCGACGCCGCGCCAAGCAAACGCGGGCCGTTCGCGCCTCGCGCCTGCGCGCCGCTCGCCGTCGTTCACCTCGCGCCCGGTCGGGCGAGTCGCGTCGCGGCTCGCGCGTCCGATCCCTCGACACGAGCCCGGCGAAGCGCAACCGGCGTCCGGGCACTTCTTCGTCGACGCAGGTGTTCGCACCGCAGAGCGCCCCCAAGGAGACGCCGGCGAAGCGCGAGCGCGTGGCCGAGCCCATGCCGAGCGCGACCAAGGCCGAGACCGAGCGCCCCATCACCCTCGTCAGCCACGCCGCGAAGGAGATCGTCGCGGTCTTGCCCGGCTGGGTGTGGGTGTTGATGGCCGGGCTGGCCTTCGCCGTCGCCGGGCTGCTGCGCCGCACGATCCTGCTCGGCCGCCGCCGCAGGCGCGAGAGCCTCGAGAGCTGCGAGGCGACCGTGCGCGCGCTCGCCGCCGCGGTCGAGGCGAAGGACCCGTGCACGGCCGGCCACCTCGAGCGCGTGCAGCGCATGGGCCTCCTGCTCGCGCAGCAGATCGTCCCCGAGGACGCCGGCAGCCGCGAGATGGCGCACGGCTTCCTGCTGCACGACGTCGGCAAGCTCGCCGTCCCCGACGCGATCCTCAACAAGCCCGGGCGCCTGGACCCGGACGAGCTCGCGATCATGCGCACGCACGCCGACGCGGGCGCCGCGATCCTCGACGGCGTGCCGGGCCTCGGGCGCGGCCTCGACGTCGTCCGCCACCATCACGAGCGCTGGGACGGCGGCGGCTACCCCGCCGGGCTCGCCGGCGAGGACATCCCGATGTGGGCGCGCATCTTCTCCGTCGTCGACACGCTCGACGCGATGACGAGCGAACGGCCGTACGCGTCGCGCCGCCGGCTCGGCGAGGCGCTCGAGGAGATCGAGGCCTGCGCCGGGTCGCAGTTCGACCCGGCCGTCGTCGGGGCGCTCCTCGACATGGAGCCGGCGGTCATCGTCACGACGCTCGGCCTGAACGCCCCGCAGGTCGTCCACGCCCGGCGCGAGCGCAGGCTCGCGGTGGTGGGTGCCTGACCGCCCAGAGCGCCGTACAGTCCGCGCCGTGCCCAACCCGACGCTGACCCTCCACGTCCTTCCGCCCTCGCATCCGTGCCGCACGGTCACGGCCGCGCTCGAGCGCAAGGGGCTCGAGTTCGAGCTCGTCACGCTCACGCCCGGCCCGCACACCGAGAAGATGGAGAAGGTCTACGGCGAGGGGAACACGACCGTGCCCGGGCTGCTCGTCGACGACGAGCGGGTCCACGGGTCGACCGCGATCCTCGCCCGGCTCGAGGAGCTCGCTCCGGAGCCGTCGCTCTACCCCGAGCCCCACGCCGACCGCATCCGCGAGGCGGAGCTGTGGGGCGACCGCGAGCTGCAGGACCTCGGCCGCCGGCTGCCGTGGGGCGCACTGCACTTCCGACCCGAGGCGATGGGCACGTTCGGCGGCGGCGGCCTGCTCGACCCCGCCGGCACCGACTTCGCGATCAAGTACGTCCGCGCCTCGTGGAAGTACCACAAGATCACCGCCGAGAAGCTGGCCGACGACCTCGCCGGACTGCCCGCCAAGCTCGACCACGTCGACGCGCTCGTCGCCGACGGCGTGCTCGGAGGCGACGAGCCCAACGCCGCCGACCTGCAGATCGGCGCGACGCTGCGCGTCCTGCTGAACCTCGGCGACCTCCGCCCGCTGCTCGAGGGCCGCCCGTCCGCGGAGATCCCGCGCCGCTGGTTCGCCGACTACCCCGGCGACGTACCCGCCGGCGCGTTCCCGAGCGGCTGGGTCCCCGCCGCCTAGCGGCGGATCCCGCGCATGCCCGTGCTCCGCATTCGCGTCGATCCCGCGACCGCGCTGCGGGAGGGCTTCGACGCCATCCGTGCCGAGGCGGGCGTGCCCGAGACGTTCTCGGAGGCCGCGCAGAAGGAGGCCGAGGCCGCCGCGGCCCGCCCGCCGGAGTACGAGCCGCTCGGCGTCCCGTTCGTGACGATCGACCCGCCCGGCGCGCGCGACCTCGACCAGGCGATGCACATCGAGGCGCTCGGCGAGGGCCACCGGATCCGCTACGCGATCGCCGACGTCGGCGCGTTCGTCACGCCGGGCGGCGCGCTCGACGCCGAGGCGACCGAGCGCGCGCTCACCGTCTACGCGCCCGACCGCAAGGTCCCGCTGCACCCGCCGGTGCTGTCGGAGGGCGCGGCGAGCCTGCTGCCCGTCGAGTGGCGCCCGGCGGTGGTGTGGACGCTCGAGCTCGATGGCTCGGGCGAGCTCGTCTCCACCCACGTCGGTCGCTCGCAGGTTCGCAGCGTCGCGCAGCACACGTACGACGACCTGCCGGCGGAGGTCGCGCCGCTGCTCGAGGAGGTGGGGGAGCGGCGCCTGGAGCTCGAGCGCGCCCGCGGCGGCGTGCGGCTCGCCGTCCCCGAGCAGGAGGTCGTCCAGAAGGACGGCACGTGGACGGTCGAGTAC
>CADCVT010000144.1 GCA_902806215.1 uncultured Solirubrobacteraceae bacterium
GCCGCCGCGACGATCAGGAACGACGCGACGAGGAAGATGGCGAGATGCACTCTCGGCGACACGCCGATGAGGGTATGGGGTCGCTACAGTTTGTGAAGTACCTAATCCCGTCCGCCTTTCAGGAGTTTTCTCTCCCGTGAGCCCTTCCGGCGCCGAGTTCATCCGCCAGACCAAGAGCCAGATCTCCGAGATCGACCCGTCGGACGTCCAGCCGCTCCTCGACGAGGGCGTCGCCGTCGTCGACGTCCGCGAGAACGAGGAGGTCGCCCAGGGCAAGATCCCCGGCGCCTCCCACGTGCCGCGCGGTCATCTCGAGTCGCGGATCGAGGGCTCGGTGCCCGATCGTTCGCAGCGCGTCGTCCTCTACTGCGCCTCGGGCAACCGCAGCGCGCTCGCCGCGAAGACGCTGGCCCAGGACCTTGGCGTCGAGCAGCTTCTGCTGGCCGGCCTCGCCGATCTCGGGCAGGAGGAAGTGGCGCGAGTAGCGCTGGCGCTGCTCGGGCGTGTACGAGCGCGGGACCTCGACCTCGTAGCCGCGGTCCTTCCACAGCGTGTAGCCGCCGGTCATCGACTCGACGTTGTCGTAGCCGAGGTCCTGGACCATCGTCTTGGCGGCAAGCGCGCTGCGGTTGCCCGAGGCGCAGTACAGGACGACGCGCTGGGAGCGGTCGGGGACCGAGCCCTCGATGCGCGACTCGAGATGGCCGCGCGGGACGTGGAACGCACCGGGGATCTTGCCCTGCGCGACTTCCTCGTTCTCGCGCACGTCCACGATCGCGACGCCCTCGTCGAGGAGCGGCTGGACGTCCGACGGGTCGATCTCGGAGATCTGGCTCTTGGTCTGGCGGATGAACTCGGCGCCGGAAGGGCTCACGGAGAGAAACTCCTGAAAGGCGGACGGGATTAGGTACTTCACAAACTGTAGCGACCCCATACCCTCATCGGCGTGCCCCCGAGAGTCGGTCTCGCCATCTTCCTCGTCGCGTCGTTCCTGATCGTCGCGGCCGGGGCCGTGGTCTTCGCCAGCGGCGAGGACGAACGGGCGCCGAGGACCGTCCAGGGCTCGCTCCGGCCGCCCGGCATCCCGCCCTCGGACTTCGACCTCGTCGACGAGAACGGCAAGCGCACGACGCTCGCCGACCTCAAGGGCAAGCCGGCCGTCGTCACGTTCCTCTACTCGACCTGCGACGACACGTGCCCGGTCGCCGCGCAGCAGATCGTCGGCGCGCTCGACCGGCTCGGCCACGACGTCCCCGCTGTCGCGATCGCGGTCGACCCGCCCCGCGACACGCCCGCTCGCGCGAAGCGCTTCCTCGCCGAGCAGCGGGCCTCCGGCCGCATCCGCTTCCTCACCGGCCCCGAGCGCGAGCTGCGCCGGCAGTGGCGCGCGTACGGCATCGCCCGCCAGACCGACGCGCGCGAGCACAGCGGCTACGTCGTGCTGCTCGACCGCACCGGTCGCCAGCGCATCGGCTTCCCCGTCGACAAGGTCACGCCGGACGCCATCGCGAACGACCTGGCGCTGCTCGAGGACGAGACCTCCTAGGCCGGAGGATCGCCGGCGCGCGAGGGCTCGGGATCGGACGTCGGCCCGTGAGCGCCCTCGGCGGCCTCGGCACGGCGGTCGAGGATCGCCCGCACCGAGATGAACCCGACCACGAGCAGCACCGGCAGCACGTAGAGCATCTCGATGATCCAGTGACCGCCGTCGGTGTGGGCGAGCATCAGCCGGCCGCCGAGAGCAGCCACAGGCCGAGCGAGGTGAACGACACCATCACCGCGAGCATCCAGTACTGCGAGCGCGTCGCATCGCGCGGGTCCTTGAACATCACGAGCGCGCGGTCGTGCGCGAGCACGAGGCCGGCGACATGGCCGATGACGAGCGCGAGGACCTGCACGTACCAGATGCCGTTGGCCGACACGACGGTGTAGTCGATCGTGTCCGAGGCGGTGCCGAAGAGGTCCCAGCCCTTGCCCGCGGGGTCGGAGGCGAGCTGCGCGGCCGCCTGTCCCTGGTAGGCGATCTGCGAGAAGTAGTGGGCGACGAGGTAGGCGAGCGCGATCGGGATGAGCGACGGCGCGAACGCCCGCGCCAGGGAGCGCTCGGACTGCGACGCGTCGACGCTGCGCATGCCGCGCACGCCGAGCATGAACAGCCCGCCGATGAGCAGCACGACCGCGAGCATCCCGAGCGTGTAGATGACCTCGAGCGCGAGCGACGCGCCGATCCCGACGTCGCCGAGCACGCCCTGCGCGTCGAGCGCGAAGTTGGTCCACCACTCGTTCTCGCGCATGCCGTCGAACGACGTCGAGCCGATGCCGACCGCAAGCAGCGCGACGGTCCCCGCGAGCGCGCGGACGCCCGCGGCGCCGGCGAACGGCGGGCGCCGGCGCAGCCGGCCCTCCTCCCAGTGCAGCGGCGACAGCGAGGCGAAGAAGCGGAAGAACACGGCGAACCCGTCGCCATGGTCGGTCCACGACTTGACGCCGTAGAGCGCCATCCCGACGAGCTGCACCGCCATGTAGAGGAGCGCGAAGATGGCGATCCAGCTCGGGTCCTCCTTGATCGACGGCCGCACCGCGAGCTCGAACGCCGCGAAGGCGAAGATCGTGATCGCCGCCGGCCAGTGGCCGAGCCGGTCGGGGTACGGCAGGACCTCGGGGACGCGGCCGGGCGCCACGCGCTGGGCGACCCACGACACGGCGCGGCCGATCGCGCGCCACGGGTTGACCGCGGCGAACACGTCGCCGAACAGCAGCGACAGCACCGGGATCAGGTTCCAGAAGACGACGTAGAGGAAGATCGGCGCGAGGTTCGCCTGCACCGACTGCGGCCCCTCGAACCCCGCCCACACGACGACCCCGAAGACGACCACGCCGAACAGGCCCGCGAGGAACTGCAGGATGCGCGGGATGCCGGTCACGTCGCGCTCGGTGATGTCCTCGAACTGCGGCTTGGGCCACAGGACGGCGAGCGCGACGAACGAGATGACGAGCACCGAGACGGCCGCCCACGCGAAGAGCAGGCGCGGGATCGGCAGGTCCTCACGCCCGACGATGCCGTGCGCGAGCGCGTCCGGCGCGAGCAGGGCGCCCGCGATCAGCGCGGCGACCGAGGTCAGCGCGATCCGTGCCGTCACGGGCTGACTTGGAGCTTGGCGAGCAGCTCGCCCGTGCTGTGGGCCTCGATCTCGAAGATGCCATCGGCGTCGGCCTTGAAGCGCGTGCGCGCGCTCCCGTCCGCCGGGACCTGCACGTACTTGTCGTAGCCGTGGATGTGAACCTCCTCGGCGACGTTCGACTCGAAGCGCAGCCGGACCGTCTCGCCGCTGTCGAACTTCAGCGTCTTCGGCTCGCCGACGGCCTTCTTGTCGCGGATCTGGATCGTCTCCACGCGCGGCGGCGGCTGCTCGGTCGTCGCCGGCGTCGTCGCGGCGGGGTTCTCGGGCTCGTTCGGCGCGGTCTCGCCGACGGTCGACGGGGGCGCCGGCTGGGTGGTCTGCGCGGCGTCGTCCTTCTCGTCGTCGTCCGAGCAGCTGGCGAGCAGGAAGCCGCCCGCCAGGACGACGACGGCGGCGAGCAGGATCGCGATGCGCTGTCCGGGACTCACGGCGGTGCAGGGTAGTGAACGACGAAGGGCGGGCCGTCACCGGCCCGCCCCTCGTGTCAGGCGTCTAACGCGTCAGTGACGAGCTAGGAGCACTTCGCCGGGGACGACGCCTTCTGCGTCGAGCCCGTCTCAGGCGTGAACGTCACCGTGACGGTGCGACGGCCGCCCTTGCAGCCG
Organism: uncultured Solirubrobacteraceae bacterium; assembly: GCA_902806215.1. Classification (GTDB taxonomy): domain Bacteria; phylum Actinomycetota; class Thermoleophilia; order Solirubrobacterales; family Solirubrobacteraceae; genus CADCVT01. Next base: position 3,788 of record CADCVT010000144.1, read on the forward strand.
CCGACGGCCTCGTAGTAGCCGACGGTCTTGCCCTTGACCTTCTTGGTCTTCTTCAGGATCGTCGAGCGGACGTCGTAGACCGAGTTGTCGAGCGTGGCGAGCGGGTGCAGCAGCGTCGCCGGGACCGAGAACTCGAGCGCCGTGCCGCGGGCGCCCCTGGCGTAGTTCGCCGGGATCGTGCCGTTGGACGGGCCGAACTCGATCGGGCACTCCTTGCCAGCACCCTGACCCGGGCCGCCCTCGAGGAGCAGCAGGCCCTTGTTGTTGCCCGAGTTGTAGACGGTCAGCTGCAGGTCGCAGACGATCGACTTGTCGTCGGGGTTGTTCGTCGCGCCGGACGCGTTGCGCACGGCACCCGAGCCGACCTTGGCGGCCGCACACGCGGCCTTGCTGGCCTTCAGCTGGGCGGCCGAGCACTTCGGGAACGAGTTCGTGTTGACGCGAAGACCGTCGAACAGGATCGAGTACTTCTTGATCGGCGACGGGCGCTTGCCGTTGACCTCGCCGACCTGGTAGTTGAACTTCACGCTGATCGGCACCGGCTTCTTGGACGAGCCGGCCTTCGCCGGGTTCGTCGAAGCGGTGACCGTGTACGTGTTCGTCACCTGTGCATAGGCGACTGCGGCGACGACGAGCAGGAGACCCGTCATCGCGAGAACCGCGACTTTCCTCATGTACCTCTCCTCAGAAGACACTTGGGGGGATTGGAAAACCGGGGGCACCCTAACGTGCTGGACAGGCCGCTGCTAGGGCGCCCCCGGGTACGACGTTGGGTTAAGAGCAGGCTGCCCGCGTCGACTGGACCGCGGTGTCGCCTCCCTCGTTGTTGAAGGTGATCGTGACCGCGCGCTTGCCGCGCACGCAGCGACCGGTGGTCTCGAAGAGGCCGACGTTGCGCCCCTTGACCTTCTTGGTCATGCGCTTGACCTTGAGGTCGACCTCGACGAGGGCGTTGGTCAGCGTGGCGAGCGGGTGCTTGAGCGTCTCGGGGATCGAGAGGCGAAGCGACGTGCCGCGGGCCGAGCGGATGACGCTGATCGGGATCGCCGTGGCGAGGTCGATCGGGCACGCCTTGTCGCCGGTCTGATTCGGATCGCCGCGGACGAACAGGGCCATCTTGTTGTTGCCCGAGTTGTAGAGCTTGAGCGTCAGGTAGCAGCGGATCGACGCGTCCTTGCGGTTCGATCGATCGCCGGCGACGTTGCGGGCGAACCCGCTCGCGACGAGCGAGCCCGACGGGCAGCCGCGGTCGCTCTTGGCCTGCTCGATCGACGTGGCGCTGCACTTGGCGAACGCGTTCGTGTTGATCGCGACGCCCTCGAACAGGGCGGTGAAGCGCTCGAGGCTGAGGGGGCGGCCACCCTCGGTGTCACGGATGGTGAAACCGAGGTTGACGCCGACCGGCGCGGGCTTCTTCGTGGTGCCGCTCTTCGTGGGCGAGGTCGACGCGCGGACGTCGTACTCGTTGGCCGCGTGGGCAGGAACGGCGAACATCAGTGCAGCGGCGACCGCTGCAAGTGGGACAGAGATTCTCAAGGGGGCTTTCTCTCCGGGAACTACGGGGGGATGGGTGGGACAGAACGGTGAACACGCCGACCCTGCGAAGGTTTCGGCATCAGACCGCCGATCGACTCTATCCACGCACCCGCCTTCCCGAAGGAGGGCGTGTCCTGGGCCAACGTGGCGACGCTGCGGATGGACCAGCAGCGCGAACGTCCCGTGCTCGTCGAGTTCTGGGACTTCTGCCGCGTGAGCTCGCTGCGCACGCTCCCGTACGTCGCCGAGTGGCACGCGCGCTACGCCGACGCCGGCCTGCGCGTCGTCTCCGTGCACTCCCCCGGCTTCGACGCGTCACGCGACGAGGCCGAGGTCGTCGCCGCCGTCGAGCGCCTCGGCATCGAGCACCCCGTGCTCATCGACCCGCAGTTCCGGCTGTGGACGTCGTACGCCAACGAGGGCTGGCCGGCGCGGTACCTGTGGCGGCCCGCGGAGCGCGGCCACCTGCTCGACGAGTACCACGTCGGCGAGGGCGGCTACGCGGAGACCGAGCTGGCGATCCAGGCGCTGCTCGGCGTCTCGCGCGACGTCGTCGCGCCGGTCCGCCCCGAGGACGACCCGACCGCGCAGATCGTCATCCCGACCCCCGACCGCGAGGGCGCCTGGTCGGGCGCGTACGAGGCCGGCGGCGTCTGGGCGGTCCTATCGGGCAGCGGCACCGTCGTCGCGAACGGCGCGCCGGTCGAGGTGACCCACCCGGGCGCCTACGAGCTGATCGCCCACCCGGTGAGCACCGCGGGCGTGCTGGAGCTCTCGGTCGGAGACGGCGTGGTCTGCGAAGCGGTCTCGTTCACGCCGGGCCTCGCGCCCTAGGCAACGAAGTCGGGCAGGAGGTTCACCCGGCGGGGTGGGCCCTCGTCGTCGAGGAGCACTCCGCTTCCCGGCCAGTACGGGGACTTGATCGGGTTGCGTCCGAGAAAGACCTCCTCGTAGACCCACGAGCCGGTGTTCATGAGGCGCAGGGACGTGCCCGCTCCCCACTCGGCCTGGTCGTCGTGGTCGAACGGGCCGGCCCGGTGGGTGTGGCCGAAGAGGACCCAGCGCGCGTCGACCCCGAGGCGGCGGGCGGCCTCGCGCATCGCGCGCAGGCCCGCGCGGCGCAGCTCCTGCGGTGAGAGCTGCGGGTTGACCGGCCCGATGCCGAGGCGGTTCATGCCGCGGACCGCGAACGGGAACGCCGCGACGAGCGCCCGCGTGCGCAACGGCTGGCGCCCGCTCGACGTGAGGACGCGCCAGGCGTTCTGGGTGCCGCGCTGGCGGTCGGCGCCGAACCCCGTCCGCGTGTACCGCGCGACGACGTGCAGCCACGCGTAGATCGGCGCGAGCGCGGCCTCGTAGTCGTCGGGGCCCTCCGGGTCGCGCGGCGCGGTGACGCGGCGCATGACGCCGACGCCGAGGCGCTCGAACGTCGGGACGGTGACGTGGAAGTCGAGGTAGTGGCCGTGGGTCGCGTAGACGTCGTCGCGCAGCCACACGCCGGGGTAGGCGTCGCGGACCCGCGCCGGCGTCAGCATCTCCGCCATCGCGCCGGCGGCGTCCGATGCCTCGGCGGGCTCGACGGACTCCTCGAGCGCGAGCGGCCCCTCACGCCGCAGCGCGCGTCGCTCGAGCCACGGCGCGACGATCGCGTGGTCGTGGTTGCCGGCGCACAGCACGACCTCCTTGCCCGCCATCGCCTCGCCGATGACCGCGAAGACCGGCCGGGCGGCGTCGAGCGCGTCTGCGACGGGACCGTGCCGGAGCTCGAGCACGTCGCCGAGCAGCACGAGCCGGTCGATCCCCTCGAGGCCCGCCGCGAGCGCCGCCCGCGCGTCCTCGCGACGCAGGACGTCGGCGTCGGTACGGCTCCCCAGGTGCAGGTCGGAGACGACGAGCGTCCGCAAGACCGCGCAGAGTACGGGGCATGACGCTCGACGGTGTCATCGTCGCCGACTTCTCGCGGATCCTCGCGGGCCCGATCTGCA
>CADCVT010000145.1 GCA_902806215.1 uncultured Solirubrobacteraceae bacterium
CGAGCGCCGCCTCGTGCGGCTGACCGACGTGGGGCGGACCGCCGCGACCGCGGTGCTGCTCGGCGATGACGGCGAGCCGATGAACGCCGCCGAGGAGGCCGACTCGTCGAAGCCCAAGCGCCGCGGGCGCCGGGGCGGGCGCGGCCGGCGGCCGAAGGCGGCCGCCGAGGCCGGGGCCTCGACCGAGTGAGCACCGCCCGTCTCGAGCTGGGCGACGGCACGTCGCTGAACTACGTCCGCAAGGGCGAGGGACCCGTCGTGCTGTTCGTGCACGGCAATCCGTCGTCCTCGCACCTGCACCGCAAGGTCATGGACTCGCTCGCGGAGTCGTTCACGTGCATCGCGCCCGACCTCCCGGGGTTCGGCGCGTCGGAGGCGGCCGAGGGATTCGGGTGGACACCCTCAGAGCACGCCGACGTCCTCGAGGCGTTCGTCGAGCGGCTCGACCTGACTGGGATCACCCTCATGACCCAGGACTGGGGCGGCCCGATCGGCTTCGCCGTCGCCGGCCGGCACCCGGACCGCTTCGACGCGTTCGTCGTCGGCAACACGTGGGCCTGGCCGATGCTCAAGCGCGGCGCCGGCACCTGGGCGACCTGGTTCAGCGGGCCGATCGGCTCGCGCATGATGCAGCGCCTGGGCTCGTGGAAGTGGAATCCGCCCGGCAAGCCCGAGCTCGACGCCGTCAAGGGCCTCGCGGCCGGCGTGAGCGGCAGCAACGCGTTCCTGGCCGAGGTCGAGCGCGGCCTCGAGCACCTGCGCGACAAGCGCGCCGTCATCGTCTGGCCCGACCGCGATCCGCTCTTCGGGCCCTCGGAGCTGCGCCGCTGGCGCGAGCAGTGGCCCGACGCCGAGGTCGTGACGCTGCGCGGAGCGTCGCACTTCATCCAGGAGGACGCGCCCGCCGAGATCGCCTCCGCGACCCGCTCGCTATCCTGACCGCCCTGTATGGCCTACGCGATCGTGAAGACCGGCGGTAAGCAGTACCGCGTCGAGCAGGGACAGCAGCTCCTCGTCGAGCGCCTCAAGGCGGACGAGGGCGCGACGGTCGAGCTCGAGCCGATCCTGTTCCGCGCTTCGGACGCCGTGTTCGGCAAGGACGACCTCGGCAAGGTCAAGGTCAACGCGAAGATCGTCGGCCACGAGCGCGGTCCGAAGCTCACCGTCTTCAAGTTCAAGGCCAAGCAGGGCTACAAGCGCAAGAACGGGCACAGGCAGGACCTGACCCGCATCGAGATCACGGAGATCACGAATGGCTCATAAGAAGGGCCTCGGCTCGTCGCGCAACGGTCGCGACTCCAACGCGCAGCGCCTCGGCGTGAAGATGTTCGCCGGCGAGGTCGTCACCGGCGGCGAGATCATCGTGCGCCAGCGCGGCACCCGCTTCCGCCCCGGCGAGGGCGCCGGCATCGGCCGCGACGACACGATCTTCGCGAAGGCTCCCGGCATCATCCAGTTCACGACCGGCCGACGCGGCCGCGTCGTCTCGATCGCGCCCCTCGAGGACGCCGAGGCCCCCGTGGAGGCCGAAGCCTCTTGAGCCCGCGCGACGCCGTGCGCGGCCTGGCCATCGGCCGGATCGTGCTGGGCGTCTCGCTGCTGCTGTTCCCCCGGCTGGTCGGCAGGCTGTCGATCGGCCCCGACGCGGACACCGCCGCCGTCACCGTCCTCTCCCGCGCCCTCGGCGCGCGCGACGCCGTCATGGGCGGCATGCTGCTCCACACGCTGCAGAACCCGCAGGTCGCGCAGCGCTGGATCAAGACGTGCGGCGCGCTCGACACGATCGACATGACCGCTGCGTTCCTCGCCCGCGACGGGCTGCCGCCGTCGCGCCGCGTGCTGTTCTACGCGCTCGCCGGCGGCTCCGCCGTCGCGCACACGGCCCTCGCTCCGCGCATCGCGGACGAGGCGCCGGCGCCGTAGCTACATCGGCTGCGCCGTCGGGCGGATGAGGATCTCGTTGACGTCGACGTGCGGCGGCTGCGAGACCGCGTACATGACCGCGCGGGCGATGTCCTCGGACTCGAGCGCGTGCATCTCGGGCTTCTTGTCGAAGAACGGGGTGTCGACCATGCCCGGCTCGATGAGCGTCACGCGGATGCCGGTGTCGTTGAGGTCCTGACGCAGCGCCTCGCCCATCGCGGTCGCCGCGTGCTTGGTGACGCTGTAGAACGAGCCGGGGAGCGCGCGCCGGCCGGCGACCGACGACGTGATGAGCACGTGGCCCTTGGACTCCTTCAGGGCGGGGATCGCGGCCCGGACGGTGTAGGCGGCGCCGAGCACGTTCGTCAGCAGCATGTCGCGCCACTCGTCGGGCTCGCCCTTCAGCCAGCCGCGCGCGCCGCCGAAGCCCGCGTTGGCGAGGACGGCGTCGAGCCGGCCGAACGCGTCGAGCGCCGCCTGCACCTGGCGCTCGTTGTCGTTCCACTCCTGCACGTCGGCGCGCACCGCGATCGCGTGCTCTTCGCCGCCGAGCTCGTCGGCGAGGGCGCGCAGCTTGTCCTCGGAGCGGGCGCTCAGCACGACCCGGTGGCCGGCCTCGACGGCGGCGCGGGCGGTGGCGGCGCCGATGCCGGTGGAGGCGCCGGTGATCAGGAAGACGGGTTGATCGGAAGGCATTCCTCTCTCCTGTCCCACACGCGCCTACCCTGAACCCCGTGCTCTACGACAAGGCGCGCATCCACGTGCAGGGCGGCGCAGGCGGCAGCGGCTGCATGAGCTTCCGCCGCGAGGCGCACGTCCCGCGCGGCGGACCCGACGGCGGCGACGGCGGACGCGGCGGCGCGATCGTGCTGCTGTGCGACGACTCGCTGCGGGACCTCCAGTCGTTCAAGCGCAAGGCGCACTACAAGGCGCCACGCGCGGGTCACGGTCAGGGCGCGCTGCGCCACGGCGCGTCGGGCGACGATCTCATCGTGCGCGTGCCGCCCGGCACGCAGGTGACGCTGGCCGACGGCACCGAGTACGACCTCGTCACGCCGGGGCAGCGCGTCGTCGCGGCGCGCGGCGGCCTCGGCGGCCGCGGCAACAAGCACTTCGCGTCGCCGACCCGGCAGGCGCCCCGGTTCTCCGAGCGCGGCCTCCCCGGCGACGAGGGGTGGATCGACCTGCGCCTCAAGCTCCTGGCCGACGTCGGCCTGATCGGCCTGCCCAATGCGGGCAAGTCGTCGCTGCTGGCGCGGATGACGCGCGCCGCGCCGAAGATCGGCTCGTACCCCTTCACGACGCTCGAGCCGGTGCTCGGCACGCTCGACGCCTCGGACCGTCAGCTCATCGTCGCCGACATCCCCGGCCTGATCGAGGGCGCGAGCGAGGGCCACGGGCTCGGCCACGAGTTCCTCGCGCACGTCGAGCGCACGCGGCTGCTCGTGCACGTGCTCGAGCTCGCGCCGCTCGACGGCAGCGACCCCGTCGACAACCACCGGGTGATCGAGGCCGAGCTCGCCTCCTACGACCAGCGCCTCGCGCGGCTGCCGCGGGTCCTCGTGCTGTCGAAGGCCGACCTCATGCCGGCCGAGGACGCCGAGGCCGCGCGCGAGCTGTGGGCCGAGCACGTGGGGGAGGACGTCCCCGTCCTCGTCACCTCGAGCGCCACCGGCCACGGCGTCGACGACCTGAGCGAGCTGCTGCTGCGCAGCGTCCCGGTCGAGAAGCCGGCGCCGGCCGCGGCCGAGGCGGCCGCCGCCGACGGCGTGGCCCTCGCCGAGCACCGCACGTTCAAGCCGGCCGCCGACCGCGGCTTCACGGTCGAGCGCGCCGACGACGGCACGTTCCGCGTCACCGGTCCCCGCGTCGAGCGGCTCATGCTGCGCTTCGACGTCGAGAACGAGGAGGCCGCCGCGCACGTCGAGCACCGCCTCGACCGCATGGGCGTGCTGCGAGCGCTCGAGGAGAACGGCTTCGCGCCGGGAGACGACGTGGAGATCGGCGGCGTGCTCGTCGACCTCGATCCCGGGGAATGACCCGCGGATGGATCTCTCCGCCATCGTCCTGAACTGCTCGCTGAAGCCATCGCCCGCCGCATCCAACACCGAGGCGCTCTCGAACGTCGTGCTCCAGGCGCTGCGCGACCGCGGCGTCGCCGGCGACATCGTGCGGATCGTCGACCACCAGGTCGATCCGGGCGTCGAGTCCGAGGCGCAGAGCGAGGGCGACGAGTGGCCCGCGATCCGCGAGAAGGTCGTCGCCGCCGACATCGTCATCCTCGCGACGCCGACGTGGCTCGGGCAGATCTCGAGCGTCTGCAAGCGCGTGCTCGAGCGGATGGACGCGTTCCTGTCCGAGGAACAGGAAGACGGGCGCCCGATCGCCTACGACAAGGTCGCGGGCTTCGTCGTTACCGGCAACGAGGACGGCGCGCACCACTGCATCGCGCAGATGGCCCAGGCGATGATCGACCTCGGCTTCACCGTGCCCGGGCAGGCATGGACCTACTGGAACAAGGGCCCCGGCCCGGGCGACGAGGAGTACCTCAACTCGTCCGAGGTCGACTGGTCGAACACCACCGGCCTCAGCTCGGCCCAGAACCTGTTGGCGGTCGCGCAGGCGCTTCGGAGCAATCCGCTTCCGCAGCCCGCCGGCTGAGGCGCTTTAGCGCCCCGCTCGCTCCCGGTCTGCCGGGCCGGTTTCGGGTCGGACAACTGCATCAGTGAGAAAGTGGGCCTTTCTCTGCGTGGCGCCGCAAGCGGCGTCGGGTGCTTTCCTTCGGTCCGTCTAGCGGCTGCTAGCACTGGGGTCAGCAGCGGCTAGAGCCAAAAGGGTCGAAGGCCTTCGCTCGTTGTTGTAAGCGCACGCTTACACCAGATGTAAGCGTGGGCTTACAGACGGACGAGAAGACACCGCGATCCGCACCAAGCGCCACGGGGCGCGCTACCACTTCCTCACTGACGCAGTTCGGGACCGCACCCGGCCCGAGCCATCCAACGGGAGCGGAGCTCCACGGAAGCGCGCTTCAGCGCAGGACCTGCAGCTCCGGGTGCGTCGCCAGCAGCGTCTGGGTGAAGACGTAGTTGAACGCGGCGACGCCCATGAGCGAGATCACGACGGCCTGGTTGACCGCGCGGCCGACGCCCTCGGCTCCTCCCGACGCGGTCATGCCCTTGTAGCAGCAGACGATCGCGACGATCGCGCCGAAGCCGGTGCACTTGAGGACGGATCCCCAGAGGTCGGTCGTCGACGCGTTGGTGAAGAAGGTCGCCCAGAACGGCCCGAGCGGCGCACCGTTGGTCAGCGTCGCCAGCACGCCGGCGAAGATGCCGAACAGCAGCGCGTAGATGTCGAACAGCCCCGTGATGAGCATGAGCGCGAGGAAGCGCGGGACCACGAGGTTCTTGACCGGGTCGACGCCGAGGACCTGCAGGGCATCGAGCTCCTCCCGGATCTTGCGGGCGCCGAGGTCGGCGGTGATCGCGGTGCCGGCGACGCCCGAGACGATGATCGCGGTGATGAGCGGCGCGAACTCGCGGATCGAGGCGAGGACGAAGAAGCCGCCCAGGCGATCGATCGACCCGAACAGCGTGAGGATGTTCGCGGCCTGCAGGCCGGGGGCGCCGTAGCCCGCGCAGACCATGCTCACGAGCAGCGGGAACCAGCACAGCTTCAGCGCGAACAGGAACTGGTTGATGAACTCGGTGCCGTACGGATACGGCGGCCGCAGCGCCGACATGACCGTCTTGCCGGTGAGGATCATCATGTCCCCGACTTCCTCGAGGAAGTTCTTGAGGGGAAGAAAACCCTTGTCGCCGACAGTGCGAACGGCCATCGAGTGGGAGAGTACCAGTCTTCTGTAACACCTGCGAACAGGTACTCTGAGACGCATGGCGGACACGTGGGCAGACGGCGTCGGAATCGCGCTCGACCCGCGCGCGGACGTCGCCATCGGCGTCCAGCTCGACTGGAGCATCCGCGCGGCCATCGCGGCCGGCCGGCTTCTGCCCGGCGAGCGGTTCCCCGCGCTGCGCGATCTCGCGGCCGAGGTCGGCGTCAACCACAACACCGTCCGTGCCGCCGTCGCCAAGCTCGAGGCCGAAGGACTGCTCGAGACGCGGCACGGCACGGGGACGTTCGTCGCCCAGTCCGCCGCCGCGCACGACCGTCAGGCGCCGCTCGTCGAGCAGGCGGTTCGGTGGGCCGCCGACGCCGGCCTGCGCGCCCGCGAGCTCGCCGCCGCGCTCGACGTCGCGGGCGCCGAGGCGCCGAAGCCCGACCCGCGCGCGGAGGAGCGCCGCGCGCTGCGCGACGAGATCGCGCTCCTCGAGCGTCTCGTCGCCCGCCTGGAGACCGCGATGCCCGAGCGCCTCCCGCCGGAGGACGACGCGCCCGCCCACGGCGCTCGGCTGCTCTCCAACGACGAGCTGCAGGCCAAGCGCGACGCGCTCGTGCGGCGCCTCGCCGCGGTGCAGCGGGCGATCGACGGGGAGCCCGAGGCCGAGCCGGAGACCGCCCAGCAGCGCGCGAAGGCGCCGGCACCCCGCCGGGCGCCGCGCCCCGGCATCGCTCCGGCCTAGCGCGGGCTCGAACCGATCGGCCCGCCGCGCACGCCCCGCCCTCGTAGCCTGAGCGGCCGTGGCCGTCACCGTCATCAAGCTCGGCACGAGCATCACCGCCGAAGCCGACGGCACCCTGCGCGAGGAGACGCTCGCGCGCATCTGCGACGAGGTCGCCCGCCTGCCCGACGGCGTGGTGGTCACGAGCGGCGCGATCGCGCGTGGGATGCGGGTCATGGACCTGCCGATCCGGCCCACCGCGATCGCCGACCTGCAGGCCGCCAGCGCGGTCGGCCAGGGCAAGCTCTTCCGCGTCTACGACGAGCTGCTGCGCGAGCGCGGGCGCACCGCCGCCCAGGTGCTCCTCACGTTCCACGACATGCGCGAGCGCACGCACTACCTCAACGCGCGCCAGACGCTGCGGCGGCTGCTCGACTGGAACGTCGTCCCGGTCATCAACGAGAACGACACGACCGCCACCGACGAGATCTCCTTCGGCGACAACGACTTCCTCGCCGCGCAGGTCGCGGTCCTGCTCAACGCCGAGCGCCTGATCCTGCTGACGAACACCGACGGCGTGTTCACGGCGAACCCCGCCCACGATCCCGACGCGAAGATGGTGGAGCTCGTCGAGGACTTCGAGGAGCTGCGCGACCTCGCGATCGGCCACGAGACCTCGCCGCTGGGCAGCGGAGGGATGCGCTCGAAGGTCGTCGCCGCCGAGATGGCCACCGCCGCCGGGATCCCCGTCTCGATCGTCAACGGCCTGCGCGAGGACGCGCTGTCGCGCGCGCTCGCGGGGGAGCCCGAGGGCACCCGGTTCCTGCCCAGCGCCGCGCGGACGTCGTCGTTCAAGCTCTGGCTGAAGTACGCCAAGCCCACGCAGGGGACGCTCGTCGTCGACCCGGGAGCCGCCCGGGCGCTCACCCAGCAGGGCACCTCGCTCCTGCCGGTCGGCATCACCGACGTGCGCGGCGCGTTCGACGCGGGCGACGCGGTCGAGGTCTCCGCGGAGGGCGCGGTCATCGGCAAGGGGATCTCGAACTTCTCCTCCGAAGAGCTGCGCCGCGCGCAGGGCAAGCGCTCGGCGGAGGTCCAGCAGCTGCTGGGAGCGACGGCCGAGGAGGCCGTGCACCGCGACTACTTCGTCCTCTCCTAGCTCGCGTACCCTTCAGGGATGGCCGTCGCGACCCGTTCCGTCACCGAGCTCTGCCAGATCGCCAAGCGCGCGTCGCGGACGCTCGCCACGCTCGACCGCGGTGCCAAGGACGCGGCGCTGCACGCGATCGCCGACGCGCTCGAGGCACGGACACCGGAGATCCTCGAGGCCAACGCGCGCGACATGGAGGCCGGGCGCGAGAACGGCCTCAGCCCCGCGCTCATGGACCGGCTCAGGCTCGACGAGGCGCGCGTCGCCGCGATCGCCGGGCAGGTCCGCGACGTCGCCGCGCTGCCCGGCCCGGTGGGGGAGGTGCTCGACGGGGGGCGCCTGGCCAACGGCCTCGCCATCCGCCGCATCCGCACCCCGCTCGGCGTCGTCGGCGTCGTCTACGAGGCCCGCCCGAACGTCACGATCGATGCCACCGCGCTGTGCCTGAAGTCCGGCAACGCGATCGTGCTCCGCGGCTCGAGCAGCGCGGCGCACTCGAACGCCGTCCTCGCCGCGATCGCGCAGGAGGCGTCCGGGCTCCCCGAGGGCTCGGTCACCCTGCTCACCGGCGGTCGCGAGGAGCTCGCCGAGCTGGCGACCCAGAACGGCCTCGTCGACCTCATCATCCCGCGCGGCGGCGACGGGCTGAAGAAGGCGCTCGAGGGCGTCGCGACCGTCCCGGTCATCTACGCCGCCGCGGGCAACTGCCACGTCTACGTCGACGCGACGGCCGACCTCGACGCCGCGCGCCGCATCATCGTCAACGCCAAGACCCAGCGTCCGGGCGTCTGCAACGCGGCCGAGACGCTGCTCGTCCACGTCGACGCGGCCAAGGACTTCCTGCCCGGTGCGCTCGACGAGCTGCGCAACGCCGGCGTCGAGCTGCGCGTCGACGCCCGCACGAAGACGCTCGCCGGCGACGGGTTCGCCGACGCGACCGACGAGGACTGGGACACGGAGTACCTCGCGCTCATCCTCAGCGTGAAGATCGTCGACTCGGTGGCCGAGGCGATCGAGCACGTCAACGAGCACGGCTCGGGCCACAGCGAGGCGATCGTCACCCGCGACGTCGCCGCCGCCCGCGCGTTCCAGACCGGCGTCGACGCCGCCTGCGTCTACGTCAACGCCAGCACGCGCTTCACCGACGGCGGCGAGTTCGGGATGGGCGCCGAGATCGGCAACTCGACGCAGAAGCTGCACGCCCGGGGCCCGATCGGCCTGCGCGAGCTGTGCACGGTCAAGTACCTCGTGGAGGGCGACGGCCACACCCGATGAAGGTCGGGATCCTCGGCGGGAGCTTCAACCCGCCGCACGTCGGACACCTCCTCATGGCGCAGGAGGCGCACGCGCAGCTCGGCCTCGACAAGGTCGTGTTCATGCCGGTCGCCAGCCCGCCGCACAAGCAGCTCGAGGCCGACCCGGGCGCCGAGGAGCGCTTCGAGCTGTGCCGTCTGGCCACGGCCAAGGACGACCGGCTGGAGGTGTCGCGCCTCGAGCTCGACCGGGGCGGCCCGTCCTACACCGCCGATACGCTCCGCGAGATCCATGCGACCGCGCCGGGAGACGAGCTGACCTTCATCGTCGGGGGCGACATGGCGGCGAGCCTGCCGTCGTGGAGGGAGCCCGAGACCGTGCTCGAGCTGTCGACGCTCGCGGTCGCCGAGCGCGAGGGCATCCGGCGCCACGACATCGGCGAGGTGCTCGCCCCGCTCGGGCGCGAGGACCGGATCCGCTTCTTCGACTTCCCCCGCGTCGACGTCTCCTCGTCGGCCGTGCGCCGCCGGGTCCGCGACCGGCGGCCGATCCGCTACTGGGTGCCCGACGACGTCGCGCGGCTCATCGGGGCGCGCGGGTACTACCTTGGACAGAAGGTGACTGCATGACGTTGACCCCCGAAGAGCTCGTCGAGGCCATCGCCGGCTACGCCGGTGACGCGAAGGCGATCGACCTCGTCTCGCTCGACGTGCGCGAGGTGCTGGGCTACACCGACTACTTCGTCGTGTGCAGCGGCAACACGGACCGCCAGACCAGGGCGATCCACGACCGCATCAACGAGGGCCTCAAGAGGGACCACGGGCTGCTGCCGCGGCGCGTGGAGGGCCTGCAGGAGGCCCGCTGGGTCCTGCTCGACTACCTCGATGTGGTCGTCCACGTCTTCACGCCCGAGACGCGCTCGTTCTACGCGCTCGAGCGGCTGTGGGGCGAAGTGCCCTCGCGGGCCCTCGTCGGCTGATCCGTCAGCGCACCGGGCGCGGCGACAGGTGGAGCCACTCGCGCCAGTCCGACCCGGCGGCGTCGAGCGCCTCGCGCACCTCGTCCCACGACCGCGGGCCACGCCCCGGCAGCCGGACCTCGATGATCCCGTTGTCCGGCTCGCCGACCGCCCCGTCGCGAAGCTGCTCGCGCACGCGGGTGAGCAGCGCCTGGCCACGGGGTCCCTTGCGCAGGAGACGCAGGGTGATGACGCTGTCGGCCACACCCAGACCGTAGCCCAGAACGCCAACGGGCCCCGCCACGCCGAAGCGTGACGAGGCCCGCCAGCAGCAGCGTCCGGGTCGTTACTTCACCCTGACGCCGAGGACCCGGGTCCCTGCCCCCTGGCGACCCGAGTCACCCGCCCAGTGGGCGACGACCAGCGTCGACCCGCTCGCGCGGAACCGCGCCGTGAACGAGCCGCCGTTGGCGCCTGCCTGGACGACCTGGGAGGTCCACCGGGTGGACTTGGTGGAGCGCGCGGAGACGACGATGCGCTCGCCGCCCTGCGCTCCGCGGAGTGCGCCCTTGACCGAGATGCGACCGCCCTCGGCGCGGAGCTTGCGCTTGGTCAGCGCGGGCACCCGCTCGAGCGTGAGCTGCGAGGGGGTCCCGGCGTCTCCGCCACGGTCCGTGAAGAACAGCGAGCGGAAGATCTCGCCGCCCGCCGCCGGCGTGGAGGTCAGCGCGTAGGACTTCGTGTTCGTCGGGCTGATGACGCCCTCGGTGCCGGGGAACGTGCCGGTCGCGATGCGCTGCGGACGCCACGTGCGGCCGCTGTCGCTCGTGCGCATGACGTACGACGCGCCGCGGTCGGCCGTGTACTCCGACAGCGTCAGGTAGCCGCCCGAGTCGGTCCCGAACGCCAGCGCGAGGCCGCGGTTCGTGCCGACGCCCGCCGACTCCGTCCACCGGCGACCGCCGTTCGTCGTGAACCACACGCGACCCTCGATGTCGAGGACGTAGCCCTTGGTGGCCGACGTCATCTCGAGGTCCTGGATGCGGTAGGGCACGAGCTTGCCGCGACGGTTCTTGCGGCCGGGCAGGGCGAACAGCGACCAGCTCGAGCCGCGGTTGGTCGACCGGATGGCCGTCGTGGTCCCGTAGGCGAACAGCGCGCTGCCGGCACGGTCGAACTTGTCGACCGCCGCACGCCGGGCGGGGCCGCTGTCGATCGCGTCGAACCGCTCGCCGCCGGTGCCGCGGCGGATGCCGCGCGGGCCGGCGAGCAGGACGAGCTCACCCGACGTGATCACCGCGCGCGGCGGCGACGTCGTGCCCGGGTCGAGCGTCGACCAGCTCTGGCCGCCGTTCTGGGTGCGGAAGAGGCCGCCGCGCTGGTCGAGCGCGTAGCCCTCCGTGGCCGAGGCGAACGACGTGTCCTGCATGTCGGCCGAGGTCGCCACGTTGACCGCACGCCAGGTCACGCCGCCGTTGTCGGTGCGTGCGAGCTGGCCGCGGGCGCCGAGGGCGAACGCGATGTTCGCCGCCGGGCCGAGACGCAGGCCGAACGGGAACGAGCCCGCGATGTCACCGCCGACGGGGCGGTAGTTCTTGCCACCGTCGTCGGAGACGACCGTCGAGCCGCCGACACCGAGGGCGACCGCGCGCGTCGGCGACTGGAAGCCGGCGGCGAAGAGCGCCTGGGTGGACGCCGTGATCGGCTCGGCGGTGCCGCCGCCGTTCTCGGTCCGCAGGATGCGCGAGCCCTGCTCGGTCGTGAGCAGGCACAGATCGCTCGTGGCGCAGCTGATCCCGGTGATCGTCACGCCGGAGCCGGCGCCGCGGCGCTTCCACGTCTCGCCGTTGTCGTCGGTGCGCAGGAGCGTGTCGGGCCCGAACGCGAACGCCGAGTCCGCGTCCAGGCGCTTGAGGCCCTGGACGCTGCCGGTGTCGATGTCCTTCTCCTGGGTCCAGGAGATGCCGGCGTCGGTCGTGCGGTAGGCGATGTTCGTGCCGGCGATGAACACGATGCCGGCGTCGGGCGTCGTGAAGATCGCGTCGGCCGGGACCGCGCTGCCGCCGCCGGTGCTGCCGGTCGTGCCGGGGACCGCCGTCTGGCGCGAGAAGGTCTCGCCCGCGTCGGTGGTGCGCAGGACGTTGCCGTTGCGCAGGAAGAGGTAGCCCGTCTGCGGGTCGACGAAGTGGACCGCTTGGACCGGCTCGGGGCAGTCGATCTCGGCCAGGACGTAGATCTTGCGGAACGTGCGCCCTCCGTCGTCGGAGCGGCGCACGACGCAGCCGTTGCCGCCGAGGATGACCACGACGTCGCGGGTGACCGCCTGGACGCGCTGGAGGTTCTGCGACGTGCCGGTTGCCAGGCCGAGCCAGGTCTCCCCGCCGTCGTCGGTGCGAAGCGCAGTGCCGGCGTCGCCGATCGCGTACCCGGCACCCGAGTTGAAGTCGATGCCGCGGAGCGTGTTGCCCTGCGGTGTGGGGTTCCCCCACTGCCAGCCGGACTGGCTGACCTGGACGGCCGCCTGGGCCGTGGTGGCTGTGAGCGCGGTCGCCGCGGCTGCGGCGACGAGCGACCTTCTGAGGCGTCGCACGATGTCTTCTCCTGTCTGGGGCATGGTCATGAGACGTCGGAGAAACGCGCCTCGGAGAGCCAGAGTTGCGCGGTCTGAACCGCATTCAGAAAGGTCGGAACAAACCACGACCTCGCCCGTTCCAGCCGGGTTCACGACCTCTGAGAACGACGAAGGCCCCGCCGGGCGGGGCCTTCGTGAAGTGGAGCTAGTCGGGCTCGAACCGACGACCTCCTGCATGCCATGCAGGCGCTCTACCAGCTGAGCTATAGCCCCGGGGACCGCGGATTGTAGCTGCTCGTGACCTGCGTCAGACACCGCGTTCTTGCGAGGATGCGCCGATGAACGTCATCGTCGCCGGAGGCCACGGGAAGATCGGTCTGCGCCTGCTCAGGCTGCTCGCCGAACGAGGGGACACGGCCCGCGGGCTGATCCGCAATCCGGACCACGCGCCGGACATCGAGGCGGTGGGCGCGGAGGCGCTCGTCGCCGATCTCGAGACCGTCGATGACGTCTCGCCGTTCCTTGCCGGCGCGGACGCGGTGGTGTTCGCCGCGGGGGCCGGACCGGGCAGCGGCGCCGAGCGCAAGCGGACGATGGACCTCGGCGGCGCCGTCGCGCTCATCGAGGGAGCGAAGCGGGCGTCGGTGGACCGCTACGTGATGGTCAGCTCGATCGGGGCGCACGACCCGGCGGGCGGCCCGGAGGCCATGCGGCCGTACCTCGAGGCGAAGGCCGAGGCCGACGAGGCGCTGCGCGCGAGCGGTCTCGCGTTCACGATCATCCGTCCCGGGTCGCTGAACGACGACCCCGGAACCGGGCTCGTCGACGTCTCGACCGAGCTCGGCAGGCGCGGCCCGATCAGCCGCGACGACGTCGCGTCGATCCTGCTCGTGACGCTCGACGCACCGGAGACCGAAGGGCTCACGTTCGAGGCCTTCGCGGGTGACCGAGAGGTCGATCTGGCCGTCAGATCGCTGGCCCGCGCAAGACCCTGACCGATGAAGACGCCGCGGAGAAGCCGAGTGTGCAAGGCTACTGAGCGGTGAAGGACCAGGAGCCAGCCAAGGGGGTCGACGTCTTCCGGGACGCCGAGCTGATGAAGGTCATCGGGCACCCGCTGCGCATGCGCGCGTTCACGGAGGCCGTGAAGGGCGCCGTCAGCGCGAAGGACCTGTCGGAGCGCTTCGGCGAGCCACTCCCGAAGATGAGCTACCACGTCCGCGCGCTCGCGGATGCCGGGCTGCTCCGGGTCGTCAGACGCACCCGGCGCCGGGGTGCGATCGAGACGCACTATCGGGCCATCGCCACGCTCGAGGTGGACGACGCGGTGATGGAGGAGGCTCCGGAGGACCTCATCGCGAGCTACTACGCCACGATGATGCGCCTGCTCAGCGAGGACGTGCTGCACGCGTTCGAGGGCGGCGCCGCCAGCGACCGCGACGTGTTCATGGGTCGGGCCCACTTCGTGACCGACGCTGCCGGGCGCGAGCGGATCGCCGCCGAGCTGCGCCAGTTCTACGAGCGGCTGGCCGAGCTCGAGGAGGAGGTCCGCAAGGAGCCCGGTCCGGACACCTCCGAGGTGAACCTGGCGATGATCTTCTACGAGGGCGACCGGGCCCTCGGCCGCAACGGCCCGGTGTTCATCAGCTACGGCTCGGACCACATCGAGACGATCCCGGCCGTCTAGGCCTGGGCGGTCGCGTGCTCCTGGGCCGGGGCATGCGGGTGAGCCGAAGCTCGCCGGACGAACATCGCGCCGACGAGCACCGCGACGAGCACACCGGAGCCGGCGACGGCGAACGCGACGCGCGGGTTCAGCACGGCGGTGATCGTCCCGCCGAGCAGGAACCCGAGGCCCGGGGCGGCGGTGATGACCGTCTCGAGCAGCGACGCCACCCGCGACTGGAAACGCTCTTCGGTCGCCTCCTGGAGCGCGGTGACGACCGCGACCCACTGGACGCCGTTGCCGACGCCTCCGAGCGCGGACGCGAGGCAGGCCAGGGCGAGGGTCGGCGCGACCGCCATGCCGAGGTAACCGGCGGCGACCGTCACGGTGGACGCGACGATCAGGGAGGCCATCCCGCGCCTGCGCTCACGCGCGTACAGCCAGCTCCCGACGACCATCCCGGCACCCCACGCGGTCATGAGCGCGCCGAATCCCGCGTCGCCGGTGTCGAGGCTCTCCTTCGCGTAGATGACCTCGATCGGCGTGACCATCGTCAGCAGGACGAGGACGACGGTCTGGCCCATGAGCAGCGTGCGCAGCCGCACGTCGCGCCGGACGTAGGCGAAGCCCTCGCGCAGGCGCGTCGTCCAGTGGGTCTCGGGGTCGGGCGTGGCGCTGCGGACCGTGAGCGGCGCCACGACGACCGCGAGAGCGAGGAAGACCGCGGCGGCGAGGCCGAGGACGAAGGCGCTCGACATCGCGGCGACGAGCAGGCCCGCCAGAAGGGGGGCTCCCGCGTTCATGCCGGCAAAGCCCATGTTCAGCGCGGCGTTGCCCTCGCGGAGCTTGCCCTCGGGCTCGAGGACGGCCACCGTGGCCGAGCGCGTCGATGCGCGCGCGACGGCGGCAAGCGTGCCGTCGAGCAGCGCCAGCGCGAGCACAGCGGGCAGCGAGAACGCGCCCGCGACGAGGGCCAGCGCCCCGAGCGCCGCGGCCTCGACCACGTACGCGGCCACCAGGACGCGCCCGACCGGGAGGTTGTCGACCCGCGCCACGACGAGCGGGACGAAGAGCGCCGCCGTCGCGAACGCGTCGTTGGTCTTGTCGTAGACGAGCAGCGCGAGTGCGACCGTCGCCAGCCAGTCCGCCAGCTCGTTCAGCGTGTACGTCGTGCAGAGGCGCCCGAAGTCCTTGATCCGGAGTGTCTGCAGGATCGCCTTCACGCTCGCGTTATCGACCGGTAAGGGGTGCGACTTGAAGCGCTCCGACACTCGTACATGCGTCCAGGGTCTTGCGTAGGGCTCAAGTCCCCGGAAGGATCCCTTCCAGCGGTCGTACTGAACGAGAGTCTGGGAGGGAAAACATGTCCTGGCGCGTGCGATAGTTCTGAGTAGGAAAGCCTGACGAAGGGGCGCCATCGGCGCTCCTTCGTCGTTAAAGGGTTTTCCAGTGCTGCCGATACAAGGGTCCGTGTCGTCCCGCGCCCGCGTTGTCTCGGCGTTCGCTGTCGTGCTGCTCGCCGGCGCGTTGGTCGGCATGGTCGCGCTCGCGGATCGCGGGAGCTGGGATCCCGCGCTCCTCGTGGTGCTGGCGGTGCTCGTCGTCGGAGCGAACCTCTTCGAGATCGAGTTCAAGAAGATCTCGATCTCCGGTGACTTCCTCGGCATCGTCGTGGCGATGGCCGTCCTGGGGCCGACCCAGGCAGCCCTGCTCGGGTTGCTCTCCTCGGCGGTCTGGCTGAGCCGCGGCCCGACCCGCCTGCCGTTCGCGCTCATGGCGCTGGCCGAGCACGCGACGTTCCCGCTCGTCGGCGCGCTCACGATCGCCGCGGCCGCCGATGCTCTCGCCGTGACGCCGACGGACGTCGGATTCGCCGCGCCGCTCGTCATGGGCTTCATCGTCGCGGCGGTCATCAACATGTCGCTCGTCTTCGCGACGCACAGCATCATCGACGGCGTCCCGCTACGCGACCTCGTCCGCAACGCCGCCGTTCCGTTCCTGCCGTCGGAGGCCGCGATGGTGCTCCTGTCGAGCATCATCGTCTTCGTCGAGGCGCACCTCGGGGTCGTCGCCATCGCGATGCTCGTCGCGCTGTTCTTCCTCTATCTGTTCCTCCTGCGCGAGCTCGTGGTCTCCCGTGACCGGGCCGAGGAGCTCGAGCGCCGGACCGAGCAGCTCGCCTCGCTTCAGGTCGGCGTCCTCACCGCGATGCTGCGCACGCTGTCGATGCGCGACCGCATGACCGCGCGCCACTCCGCTGCCGTCGCCCGGTACGCGCGTGAGCTCGCGAAGGCCGCGGGCTGCAGCGACGCCGAGCAGGACCTGGCCCATACCGCCGGGCTGCTGCACGACATCGGGAAGTTCATCCTGCCCGACCACATCCTCCTCGCGAACACGAAGCTCAACGACGAGGACTGGCAGCTCATCAAGATGCACCCCTTCCAGGGCGCGAAGGTCGTGCGCGAGGTCGAGGGCTACGGGCCGATCGCCGACATCATCTGGGCGCACCACGAGCGCGTCGACGGCCGCGGCTACCCGCGCGGGCTCGCGGGCGAGGACATCCCGCTGATGTCGCGGATGATCTCCATCGCCGACACGTACGACGTCATGACGGCCCGCGACTCCTACCGCGACCCGGTCTCCTCGCAGGCGGCCATCGAGGAGCTCAGGCGCGTGTCGGGGGCCCAGCTCGACGGCCGGCTCGTCGAGATCTTCATCGAGGTGCTGCATTCGAAGGGCGTCGCCTTCCAGCACGCCGACGACGCGGACTTCGAGGCCGAGCTGGCCTTCGAGCGCAAGGTCCGCGACCACGCCGCCCCGCGCGTGGACCTCCCCGCCGCCGCCTGATCTGCGTCGCCGGTACGCCGGCACACGCCCTCTCAGAGAGACCGAAACGCGCTCGAGCGCGCGACAACGCTGCGCGCGTACCCTATGATCAGCCAACCGAGCAGTCAGCGGGCTATCTATGGTACGTCACCCATACCTGGTGCGGGTCTTCGAGTACGAACCCGATCTGTTGCGTCACCTCGGACGGCTCGACGCGGAGGCCGCCTCGGCGCGCACGGTCGTGGAGGCGGTGTCGCTCGAGACCGGTGAAGAGCTGTCGGCGGCACTGCCGTCCGAACCGACCGACCTGGGTTTCCTCGTGCTCGACGGGATGCTCGCCCGGAACGTCGAGGCCTTCGGGCACCGGGCCGTCGAGCTGCTCGGTGCCGGCGACTTCATCCGTCCCCGGGGCGCATCGCAGCTGCCACCGCCCGCGGCGGTCGTGGGCGACTGCCGAGCCCTCACGCCGGCACGCGTGGGCCTGCTCGATCGCCGGTTCGAGCGCGAGGCGTCCATGCTGCCCGGCGTCCTCGCGGAGCTCGCGGATCGCACCGCCGCGCGGGCGACGAGCCTCTGCGTCCAGCTCGCGATCGCGCAGCTCCCGCAGCTCGAGGCCCGTCTGCTCGCGCTGTTCTGGACCGCGGCCGAACGCTGGGGGATCGTCGAGGCTCGCGGCGTCAGCGTGCATCTGCCCGTGTCGCAGAGCCTGCTCGCGGAGCTGACGTCGTCGCGCCGGCCGTCGGTCAACTCCGCGCTGCGCCGGCTGCGCGACCGCGGCGACCTGATCGCGAGCCCGGACGGGCACTGGCTCCTGGTCGGCCAGCAACCTCGTTGTGAGGTCTTGAGCGCTCCGACTGTCAGCGGCATGACAGTCGGCGCCCGTGGCGAGTAGCTCACCGTACAGGCGTCGTGTGCGGACTCGGCGCTGTCGGTTCTCCTTGCGTCACGCGGGCTCCGCTGGGGGGCCCGGTGATCCTGGCGCGGAGGCGCAGGGGGAGGTCGTGATGGACGCAAGGAAGAGCTGGCGTGGCTGCCGGACCGGACTGACGGCGGTGGTGGCCGCGGTGCTGCTGGCCGGCGGCGCGGGAACGGTGGCGGTCGCTGAGGATCTCGGCCTCGTCAGCGTCGACGACGCGGTCGAGGCACTCATGGACGCCAACCCGGCCGCGGTGGACGAGACCCCGGTCGACGGTGAGCGCGTGGTCCCGGCGGTCGAGCAGACCGCCGACGGCTTCGTCGCCGACGCGAAGTCGACCGACGTCGAGATCGGCGACGAGCCGACCGACCCGATCACGCTCGAGACGCGCGCGGGCGATCTCGACATCACGCAGCAGAACGTCGCGCCACTGGCGTCCGACGGCGAGGCCGTCGGCGACAGCGCCGTCGTCTATGCGAACACCGGGAAGGATGCGGACACCGCGGTCAAGCCGACCGAGGGCGGCGTCGAGACGTTCACGGGCATCCGCAGCGAGGATGCGGCAGAGGACTTCTCGTTCGAAGTCGACCTGGCCGGCGAGGAGACGCTCGTCGAGATGCCCGACGGCGGCGTCGCAATCGTCGACGCGGACCCGGACCCGGCCGCGAAGGCCGAGGCGGGACCCAAGCCGGCGGATGTGCCGGCGGGGTCCGAGCAGGCCGACGAGCTCAAGGAGAAGGCCGGCGTCGATGCCGTTGATCCCGACCCGAAGGCCGAGGCCGAGGCCGAGGCGGCGGTCGAGGAGACCGGTGTGAAGCGGCCCGAAGGGGCAGAGGGCGCCGCCGCGGTCGACGCTCGACCCGACGAGACGGTGAAGCCGGACGACGCCGCTACTGCGCCGGGGGCGCCGGTGCCCACGCTCGAGGACGCGCCGACGGCGGAGGAGCTCGCCGAGAAGGCGGCGAAGGTCGAGCAGCAGGTCGAGGACACGGCCGAGGCGACGCTCGAGAGTGCGCAGGACAGCGCTCAGGCGGCCGATGCAGCGGTCGAGAAGGCGAACGCCGCCCAGGCAGCGGAACAGCCGGTCGTGGTCGCCGAGTTCCATCCGCCGACGTCGCAGGACGCTGACGGTGACCCCGTCGAGACGACCCTCGAGGTGGAGGGCGACACCGTGACGATGCACGTCGACCACCGCGGCGAGGACGTTGCGTATCCGATCGCTGCCGACCCGTGGGTCACGGTCGTCAAGACGCGCTGGGTGTGGAAGGCGCGTCCCGTCTACCGCACCGAGACGTACCTCAGCCACTGGGAGCAGTCCTCGTTCTACGTCGGGCACTGGCATCCGGCCTGGTGCTGGTGGGGGGTCCACTGCACCGACGCGGGCTGGGGCTGGTGGCGCAACTACTACAACTGGAACACCTACCTCACCTACTGGCCCAGCTGGGACTGGGGCCCGAGCTACCAGCTCTACTGGCGTCCGGTCTACCGCCAGCGCAGCGTTGTCAGCCACTGGGTCTGGTACCAGGCCGCCGAGAACTACCTCGAGAACGTGTACGTCGCGGGCCCCGAGGATCAGGGACCATTCGGAACCGAGCACCTCGCACTGGACCTCGGCCAGGTCGACAAGATCGGCTCGGCGGCGGACGAAGGACCGGACCTCGACGCGAGTGCCGCGGCCTACGACAACCGGGGCTGCCGGCGGACGCACGACGTAAGGAACCTCAGGGCGGCGGGGACG
>CADCVT010000146.1 GCA_902806215.1 uncultured Solirubrobacteraceae bacterium
CACGAATCCAGCACCGCACCGGTCAAACCCCTTGATCGTTTTCCGGACACGCCAATACCCCGGTGAGCGGATCGCATGCCCGATCCGGGCACCCGACCTAGACTCTCGGGCCGCATGGCCCAACGCCGCCTGCACGGCCTCCAGCGCGTCCTCGGCACCAACGCGCTCTTCGCAACGGCGTACGGGAACGTCGGCTCGTCGATCTACTACGCGCTCGGCCTGGTCGCGGCGCTCGCGCTCGGCCTGACCCCGATCGTCTTCATCCTCGCCGGGGCGCTCTTCTACTGCACCGCCACGACGTACGCCGAGGCGACGGCGATGTACCCCGAGGCCGGCGGCGCGTCGCTGTTCGCCCGGCGGGCGTTCAACGAGTTCTGGTCCTTCTTCACCGCGTGGGCCCAGATGCTCAACTACGTCATCACGATCGCGATCTCGGCGTTCTTCGCCGCGCACTACGCGGGCGGGGTGTTCTGGGAGCCGCTGGAGACCTCGCCGGGCGACATCGTCTTCGCGGCGATCCTGATCGGCCTGCTGGCGCTCGTGAACGTGCGCGGCGTCAGCGACGCGGTCAACGTCAACATCGTCCTCGCGCTGCTCGACTTCCTCAGCCAGGTGGCGATCGTCGCCGTCGGCGTGGTGCTGTTCTTCAGCCCGGAGATCCTCCTGCGCAACCTCGAGTTCTTCGGGGAGGCGCCGACGCTGTCGCAGTTCCTGCTGGCGATCCCGATCGGCACGATCGCCTACACCGGCATCGAGACGATCTCGAACATGGCGGGCGAGGCCCGCGACGAGGACACGACGATCCCCGCCTCGATCAAGCGGGTGATGTACGCGGTCTTCGCGATCTACTTCACGCTGCCGCTGATCGCGCTCTCGGCGCTGCCGGTCCGGTGCGACGCCGCCGGCGAGAACTGTCGGACGCTGCTCGGGGTGAGCGCGGAAGAGGGCGGCTACGCGACGAACCCGATCGTCGGCATGGTCGAGCAGATGAACCTCGGCGGCCTCCAGGAGGCCGCGGTGACCTACGTCGGCATCCTCGCGGTCACGATCCTCATCGCCGCCACGAACGCGGGCATCATCGGCGTCTCGCGGCTCGTGTACTCGATGGGCCTGCACCGCCAGCTGCCCGACCACGTCCGGCGCCTGCACCCGCGCTACCAGACGCCGTACATCGGGATCCTCGTCTTCAGCGCGATCGCCGTCGTCGCGATCCTCCCGGGCCAGGCCGACTTCCTCGGCAGCATCTACGCGTTCGGGGCGATGCTGTCGTTCTCGATGGCGCACTTCGCGGTGATCCGCCTGCGGATCACCGATCCCGAGCAGCGCCGGCCCTACCGCAGCCCCGGGACCCTGCGCTACCGCGGGCACGATCTCCCGCCGTTCGCGGTGATCGGCCTCATCGGCACCGGGCTCTCGTTCGTGGTCGTCAGCGTGCTCGACCTGACCGTCGGGGCGGCTGGGATGGTCTGGCTGGTGATCGGCGTCACGGCCTACGTCGTGTACCGCCGGCGGCAGGGGCTCGACCTCGTGACCACGGTCAAGGTCGCGACGCCGCAGCCGGTGACCGAGCGCGAGGCCGAGTACGACTCGGTGCTCGTCGCGTTCGACTCCGCCCACTACAACGCCGACGCGGTCGCGACCGCGGCCAAGCTCGCCGCGCGCCGGCGGCGCGGGATCCACGTGCTGGTCTCGATCGCCGTCCCGAAGTCCGCGCCGATCGACGCGGCGCTGCCCGACCAGGAGCAGGCGGCCCAGGCGATCATCGAGCAGGCCAAGCTCCAGGGCGGCCGCAGGGTCTCGGGGCACTGGGTGAAGGTCCGCTCCGGGCAGGAGGGACGCCTGATCGTCAACGAGGCGCGCGACATGCGTGCGGCGGCCGTCGTGCTGCCGGTGCCGCCGCGCCGCGGCGGCCAGCTCTTCGGGCCCACCCTGGAGACCGTGCTGGCCGAACGGCCGTGCCGCGTGATCATCGAGGCGACACCCGAGGGCGTCGCGTCCTAGGTTTGGTGGTCGTGCACGGCGCCGCCACCACGATCACGTCGCTCGCCCTCGTCGTCATCGGCCTGTTCATGCTGGTCTCGACGCTCGCCCGCGGCGGCGGACCGCTGGCCGTCGGCGTGATCCTCGGGCTGCTGTTCTTCGCGCTCGGGGCCGCGCGGCTCTACGTGACGTGGCGGTCGTCGGCCGATGGCTGAGCGGGGCCCGACCCGCACCGAGGCCAACCTTCGCCGCGGGCTGGGCTCGCCCGCGCTGTTCGCGATCGTCTACACGTCGGTCGCAAGCGCCCTGTACTTCACGCTCGGGGTCGTCGCCGAGCACGCCCTCGGGCTCACGCCGGTCGTCTTCCTGGTCGCCGGGCTCTTCTTCGTCGTCACGACGATGACCTACGTCGAGGGCTCGTCGCTGCACCAGGAGCGCGCGGGCTCGACCGTCTTCGCGCGCTACGCGTTCAACGAGCTGTGGTCGTTCGTGGCGGGCTGGGCGATCCTGCTCGACTTCCTCATCCTCATCGCGGTCACCGCGTTCATGACCACCGACTACACGGCGGTGCTGTGGGACGGGGTCGCATCCGGGGTGCCGGAGACCGTCCTCACGCTGGGGGTCATCGCGTACGTCGCGGTCCGCAACGTCCTCGGCTTCTCGCCGACCCGCGCCAAGCGCATCCTGATCCTGGTCGTCGTCGACCTCGCCGTGCAGATGCTCATCATCGTGGTCGGCTTCATCGTCGTCTTCGACCCGTCGCTGCTGACCGGCCAGGTGGACCTCGGCACGACGCCCTCCTGGACCGAGGTCCTGTTCGCGCTGACGCTGGCCACGGTGGCGTTCACGTCGCTCGAGTCGGCGTCGGGGCTGGCGGGCGAGGTCGCGGTGAGCCGCCGCGGGCTCAAGCGGCTCGTGACGAGCGTCGCCGCGACGGTGATCGTCCTCTACGTGGGGATGGCGCTCGTCGCGCTGAGCGCGCTGCCGGTCACCGGCGGCGAGACCGCGCTCGGCACGACGTACCTCGAGCGCCCGCTCATCGGCGTCGTCGAGCAGTACGAGCCGATGTGGCTGTCGGACACCCTGCGGTACGTCGTGGGCCTGCTGGCCGCCGTCACGCTGGTCGCGGCCGCCCAGTCGGCGATGCTCGGCCTGTCGCGGCTGGCGTACTCGCTGGCGACGAACCGGCAGATCCCGTCGGCGGTCGGGCGGCTCCACCCGACGCGCGCGACGCCGTTCGTGGTCATCGCGATCGCGGCCGTGCTCGCCGCGGCGCTGGCGTTGTCGAAGGACCTCGAGTTCCTCGTCGGCATCTACGCGTTCGGCGCGCTGCTGGCGTTCACCATCGCCCACGTCTCGATCATCCGGCTGCGGATCACCGAGCCTGACCGGCCGCGGCCGTACCGGATGCCGTTCAACGTGCGCGCGGGCGGGGTCGACTGGCCGCTGCCCGCGCTGCTCGGCGCGGTGGCGGCCGTCGTCGCCTTCGCCGCGCTGCTCGTCACCCACGGCGGCGCGCGGTACGTCGGCATCGGGTGGATGGCGTTCGGGCTCGCGCTGTACGTGATCTACCGCACGAGCGAGGACAAGCCGCTGTTCAAGCGCGTCCAGGTGCCGGCCTCCGCGCTGCGGCGCGACGCGCACGAGGTCCAGTACGGGTCGATCCTCGTCCCGCTCAACGGGTCGGCGCTCGACGACGACATCGTCCAGACCGCCGGCAGGCTGGCCTCCGACGAGCGTCTCGACGACGCCGAGCTCGGCGACGCGACCGCGACGATCGAGGCCCTGTGGATCTTCGAGGTGCCGATGGCGCTGCCGATCGACGCGCGACTGCCCGACGCACAGCTCGAGCAGGCGCGGGCGGCGCTGCGGAGGGCCAAGGCGGTCGGCGAGGAGTACGAGGGCGTCCAGGTCGCCACGGCCACGGTGAGGGCCCGGCGGGCCGGGCAGGCGATCGTCGAGGAGGCGCGCCGGCGCGGGGTGGAGGCGATCGTGCTCGCCGCCGAGCAGCCGACCCGCATCCGCGGCGGTGCGCTCCTGGGGGGCCTCGGAGGCGGCCGCAACGAGGCGTTCGTCGGAGACGTCACGAAGTACGTGGTCACCAAGGCGCCCTGCCGGGTGATCATCACCGCACCGCCGGACTGATCCGGGCGCGGAGCGACTAGGATCGGGAGGCAGTGGCCTACTACCTGATCGTCGGCGCGGGGCGTGTCGGATCGTCCGTCGCCCGCATGGCTCTCGAGGCCGGACACGAGGTCTCCGTCCTCGACGAGGACCCCCTCTCGCACGAGCGCCTCGACGCGAACCAGAGCACGTCCTGGGAGGACGCCGGCGGGCGCTTCACGGTGGGCACGGCCCTCGAGGTCGACGCACTGCTCGAGGCCGGCGTCGACCGTGCCGACGTCTTCGTCGCCTCGACCAACGGCGACAACACGAACCTCGTGATCGCGCAGATCGCGCAGCGTCGCTTCGGCTGCGAGCGCGTGCTCGTGCGCGTCCTCGATCCGGCTCGTGCCGCCTGGTACGCCGAGCAGGGCATCGAGACCGTCTGCCCGACGCAGCACGCGATCGAGCAGTTCTCCACCGCGCTCTCGCTGGGCGGCCGCTGATGTACGTGATCATCTGCGGCGGCGGCAAGGTCGGCTGGAACCTCGCGCGCGAGCTGATCGCCAAGGACCACGAGGTCACGCTGATCGAGCAGCAGCGCCGCAAGTACCTGATGATCGAGGAGGAGCTCGAGCACGCCGTCCAGTACGGCGACGGCACCGAGCTGTGGGTCCTCGAGCGGGCGGGCATCCAGCGCGCCGACCTCGTGATCGCGGTCACCGGCGACGACGAGGACAACATCCTCATCTGCCAGATGGCCAAGGAGAAGTACCTCTGCGAGCGCACGATCGCCCGCGTCAACAACCCGCGCAACCTCCAGCACTTCGAGCTCTTGGGGATCCAGCCCGCGGTGTCGGCCACCGACCTGATCCTGCGCCTGATCGAGCACGAGGTCCCGCAGTACGGCCTCGTCCACCTGCTCGACCTGCCCGCCGAGCGGCTGGAGATCATCGAGATCGAGGTCACGCCGGGCGCGCCGGCCGCGTCCAAGCGCGTCGACGAGATCATGGTCCCCGACGGCTCGCTGATCATCTCCGTCCTGCGCGGCGGGGCCGGGTTCGTCCCGAAGCCCGACACGGTCATCGAGGCGGGCGACGAGGTGCTCCTCGTCCTCGACCCGGGTCTCGAGCACTCGATCACCGAGCAGTTCGCGCCGAACGGCGCGCGGCCGCCGCAGTAGCCGCCGATGGCGGACCGGTCGGTCGACGTGTTGCTGGTCGGCGGGGGCACCGCCTCGGCATCGTGCGCCCAGGAGCTGCGGGCCGCGGGCTTCTCCGGCTCGGTCCTGCTCGTCGGCCGCGAGCTCGACCCGCCGTACCAGCGCCCGCCGATCTCCAAGGCCTACTTCCTCGGGGAGAGCACGAAGGACGAGGCGTTCCTGCCCGTCGGCGACGACGTCGAGGTCATGACCCGGACGTCGGTGATGAAGCTCGACCCGGAGGCGCGCGTCGCGACGCTGTCGTCGAAGGAGGAGGTCTCGTTCGGCAAGGCGCTGCTCGCCACGGGGGCGAACGTGCGGCGGCTGCCGATCGACGGCACCGACCTCGAGGGCGTCCACTACCTGCGGGTGCTGCGCAACGCGACGTCCCTGCGCGAGGACGTCGCCGGGGTCGACCGCGTCTGCCTCGTCGGCGGGTCGTTCATCGCTTGCGAGGTCGCCGCGTCGCTGGCGACGCTCGGCATCGCCTCGACGCTCGTGTTCCCCGAGGAGCACCCGCTGTCGATCCAGTTCGGCGCGCAGGTCGGCGCGTGGGCCCGGTCGCTGCTCGAGTCGAAGGGCGTCGAGATCCTGTCCGGAGAGCAGGTCGCGCGGCTCGAGGGCGACGGCGAGGACGTCCAGCGCCTCGTCTGCGCCTCCCGGCGCACGGTCGAGTGCCAGGCCGTCGTGATCGGCGTCGGCTCCGTGCCCGACGTGATGCTCGCGCGCTCCTCGGGCTTCGAGCTCGGGGCCACCGGTGGGGTGCGGTGCTCGGCCACGCTGCAGACGGTCGGCTCGCCCGACGTCTTCGCCGCAGGCGACATGTGCGAGTACGAGTCGCTGCAGCACGGCCGTGCGGTCCGGATCGAGCACCACGAGGTCGCCGCCGCCCAGGGCCGCTGCGCTGCGCGGAACATCCTCGGCGGCGACGAGCCGTTCACCGAGGTGCCGTACTTCTGGTCGGACCTGGCGGACTGGGCGACGCTCGAGTCCGTCGGGCCCGCCGTCGACGGCTGGGACAGCGAGGAGGTGCTCGGCTCGTTCGCGTCCGGAGCCTTCACCGTTCGCTACCTGCGCGAGGGGCGCCTGGTGGCGTGCATGACGTGCGGTCGGGGGGACGACCTCGAAGCGGCCCGAGCCGAGCTCGCCGAACGTCCGTGAGTGGGGGCCACAGGCCCTACTGACGGACGTTCGCGGCGCTGGTTGCGGGTATGCGAGGCCGCATGCCCACCGTCGAAGTCGTCCGTCGCATGCTGCCGAGCCACGCCAACCCCGCGGGGACCGTGTTCGGGGGTGAGATCCTCGCCGCGTGCGACGAGGCCGCCGGCATCGCCGCGGGCCGCCACGCCCGAGCGCGCGTCGCGACGGCGAAGATCGACGCGATGGAGTTCCTCGAGCCGGCGCAGATCGGCGACGTCCTGACGTGCAAGGCGGCCGTGAACGCGGTCTTCGGCTCGTCGATGGAGGTCGGCGTGCGCGTCGAGGCCGAGAACACCCTCACCGGCGACGTCCGGCACACGAACTCGGCGTACTTCGTGATGGTCGCTCTGGACGAGGACGCGAAGCCGATGGACGTGCCGGATCTCGAGGTCTCCGGCGAGGACGCTCTGCGCCGCCAGCGGGAGGCGGAGGCCCGGAACGAGGCTCGCCGTCGCGGCTGAGCGCAGCGAGCGGAGCTCCGAGCGCGCCTAGCCGCGCGGCTGCTGCGCGAGCCGCACCGACAAGGAGCGCTCAGCGCCACCCCGCCGCAGCCGCACCGCGACGACCGAGCCCGGCCGCTCAGAAGCGACCGCGCTCGCCACGGCACCCTCGGCAGCGATCGCGCGCGACCCGATCCGCACGATCACATCGCCGCGCCGCAGGCCCGCGCGCGAAGCCGGGCTGTCCGGCGTCACCGACTCGACCGTCGCGCCACGTTCGGTCACCGAGGCGATCGCGACACCGAGGAACGCCGCACGGGCCCGCCCGGTCCGGATGAGCTGCGGCACGACGCGACGCATCGTCGACGACGACACCGCGAAGCTCACGCCGGCGCCGCGGCCCTGCGTGTTGACGCCGACGACGCGGCCCTGCTCGTCGACGAGCGGCCCGCCGGAGTTGCCGGGGTTGATGGCGGCATCGGTCTGGATCGCGTCGGGGACGGAGTAGCCGGTCAGCCCGTCGATCTCGCGGCCGGTCGCCGAGACGATGCCCGCCGAGGCGCTGCTCTGCAGGCGGTACGGCGTGCCGACGGCGAGGACGGGGTCGCCGACGTCGATGCTCTCGGCCGGCGTGAGCGGCGGCGGGCGCTCGCCGCGCAGCCGCTCCGGGTCGACGCGCAGCACGGCCAGGTCGTTGGCCCGGTCGCGTCCGACGATCCGCGCGGGGATCCGCCGGGGCGAGCGCCCGAAGCGCACGCTGGCGGTCCGCGCGCGGTCGACCACGTGCGCGTTCGTGACGATGTGGCCGTCGTCGTCGAACACGAAGCCGGCGCCGGTGGCGACGCGGCGGCCGTTCGAGAACGGCGGGTCCTGCGCGCCGCGGC
Organism: uncultured Solirubrobacteraceae bacterium; assembly: GCA_902806215.1. GTDB lineage: Bacteria > Actinomycetota > Thermoleophilia > Solirubrobacterales > Solirubrobacteraceae > CADCVT01. The sequence goes on from CADCVT010000146.1 coordinate 7,809, forward strand.
GAGCGTCGACGCGGGCGACGACGCCGTCGACCCGTTCGTAGAGCTCGCGGAAGCTGGGAGGAGCGGAGGCGGGCGCGGCGGTCGCCGCCGGCGTGGCGGGGGCGGCGGGATCGTCGCCGGCGCGATCGAGCGCGACGACGGCGACGGCGAGCGCGGCGACGCCGGGCGCGGCGGCGGCGAGAAGCGAGACCTTCATGGACACAGGATGCGAGCCCCCACTGAAGCCACGGTCAGCCGCACCTCAGCAGAGCCTCAACGAGCCCTAGCGGCGGAAGACCTGGTCGAGCAGCGCGTCGACGGGCAGCAGGTCGACCGCGGTCCGCAGCAGCCCCGCCTCGGTCCCGCCCAGGCGACCGGCCTGCGCCTCCTGGTCGATTGCCTCGCGCAGCCCGTTGCGGAACGCGTCGTTGCGGCGGTCCTTGTCGACGTCGAGGTCCGCCTCGCCGGCGACCGACAGCAGGAGCCGCTCGCGGGAGACCCCGAGGTCGCACGCCGCCGAGTCGAGCGCGACGAAGCCGATCCGCTCCGCGGTGGTGATCAGGTCGGTCTCGCCCTCGACCCGGACCTCGCGGCCGCACGGGTCGCCGGTCCCACGGGGCGCGAAGTCCCCGCCGCCCGCCGCGAGGTGCACGAGGACGAGCGCGAGCGACAGCACCGCGGCCACGCCGACCGCCATCAGGCGACGGCTCACGCCCGGACCCCCGCGGGCATGAGCAGCGGGATCAGCGCGAGCAGCGCCAGAGCGGCCGCGACGAGGAACGAGCGCTCGAACGCGGACGTGGCGGCGCGGTCGAGCTCGTCGTCGACGTCCTCGCGCAGCGACGCGTAGGCGCGCGCCTCGCCGGGCCCGGGCCGGGCCGCGTCGAACGCGGGGCCCGGGTCAGGGACCTCGCCCTCGGCCGCGTCGAGCGTCCCCGCGAGCTCGAGCCCGAGCGACAGCTTCGTCGTGGGGGACAGCGGGCTCTCGAGGATCCGCGCGAGCACCGCCTCGGCGGCCCGGTCCTCCTGCCGCTCGAGGTCGGCGGTGAAGATCGGCGTGAGCAGCGCGAGCGCGGCGACGACCCCGGCGTGACGGGCCGCGATCGTCCAGCCTCCGTGCAGCGCTTGGTCGGTGCGGCCGCGCAGCGCGGCCTCGGTCAACGGCCCGAGCGAGAGCCCGAGCCCGATGCCGATGAGCACCTGCGGAGCGATGATCCACGCGATGTCGGCGTCGGGGAGCAGCCCCAGCGCCGCGAGCCCGCCGGCGACGAGCACCGCACCGACCGCTCCGCGGGAGAGCGCGTCGCCGCGGCCGACGCGGCCGGCCAGCAGCGCCGCGACCGGCATGACCGAGACGGCGGCGGCCGCGGTGAGCGGGTCGTGGCGCCAGCCGGCGATGAGCAGCAGGACGAGCAGGAAGAGCGCGGCGGTGAGGCCCGCACCCAGCAACGCGAGCGCGAGCAGGACGCGCACGTCCGGCCGCGTCCGCGCCGCCCGATGGGCGCCGCTTTCGGCGTCGACGGGGGCGGGTGGGTCGTCGCCGACGCCCCCGGCTCTCCCTCGATCGTCGTCGTCCGAGGCGCCGCCGCGGCTCCACCGTCCGCCGGTGCGATCACGCGTGAACCGGTCCTCGGTCTCCGGCGGCGAGGCGGGCGGGCCGCCGCCCCACGGGCTCTCGAGCTCCGGCTCGACGGCGCTCTCGGTCCAGAGCCGCCCGTCCCGCTCGGCCGGGACGGCTGAGGCGGAGGGCGGAACGGGCGCTGCGGCGGGCGCCGTCGCGGCGGGTGGCGCCTCGACCCCGGCCCGCGCGGCGAGCAGGCACACGAGCGCGATCGGCACCTGGACGAAGAAGATCGCCTCCCACGAGAGGAGGTCGGTGAGCACGCCGCCGAGGGGCGGCCCGACGGCCGCGCCGAGCGCTCCCGCGGCGCCCCAGATCGTCGCGCCGCGCGCGCGGCTCCCGGTCGCGGCCGACAGCAGCGCGAGCGAGGCGCACGCGACGGCGGCACCCCCGAGGCCCTGCACGCAGCGAGCGGCGATCAGGGCGCCGAGCGACGGTGCGAGCGCGCAGACCGCCGAGGCGACCGCGAAGACGACGAGGCCGAGGCGCGCGATGCGGGCGGCGCCGTCGGCACCGCGCACGAGGAGCGCCGCGGGCACGGCGGCCAGCGCGAGCGCGAGGTTGTACGCGGTCAGGACCCACGAGACGCCCGCGGGGGAGGCGTCGAAGTCCCCCAGCACGGCGGGGAGCCCGAGGGTGACGACCGACGAGTCGGCCAGGACGAGGCCGACGGCGAGGGCGAGGAGGGCGACCCGCAGTTGCACGGGCGGCATGCTCGCAGGCTCGGCGATCCGGGTTTCCATCCCGGCACGCAAACCGCCCGCCGGCTCCGTGAGGAGGCGACGGGCGGGAACCTGCGCTTCAGCGTGTGGCTAGAGCCGCGCGCCGGTGGCGGGGCGGCCGCTGTGGCCGTGGCTGCGGCGACCGGCGATCATCCGGTAGAGGCCGAGCAGCAGCATGACGCCGAGCACGGCGCCGTCAAGACCACCGAGGTCGAACTTGTTGCTGTCGCCGATGCCGATGGCACGGAACAGGTAGAAGCCGAGGATCGAGCCGACGATGCCGATGACGATCGTCGCGATGATCCCGCCCGGATCGTCACCCGGCATGAGCAGCTTGCCGAGCGCGCCGGCCACGAGACCGAACAGCAGAATTCCGATGATTTCCACGGGGTTTTCCTCCGACGAGAAGACGTTGACTTGTCCTGACGGGTACCCGCCCGAAGTACCCCACACGCCGATCGCGGTTCCACGTCAACGACGCATTGCACCCGTGTTTAGAGTCGCGGGTCGACCGGTTCGCTTTCGAGCGCGAGGACCGCGAAGACGCACTCGTGCACCCGGAAGAGCGGTTCGCGTCGCACGAAGCGCTCGAGAGCCTCGACGCCGAGCCCGAATTCCCTGACGGCAAGGGATCTCTTACGCCCCAGGCCACGCGAGCGCAGGCGATCGAGCTGCGACGGCTCGGCGTACTCGGGGCCGTAGATGATCCGCAGGTACTCGCGTCCGCGGCACTTGATGCCCGGCTGAACGATCCCGCGGCGGCCGGTCGCGACGAAGCCGAGTGGCTTGACAACCATGCCCTCGCCGCCGTCGGCGGTCATCGAGGTCCACCAGTCGATCGCCTCGGCCTGGCTCTGCGCGTCGGTGACGTCGACGACCCGGCGTTCTGTTCGCTGCACCCATGCAGGGTCGGCGGCGACGAGCCGGTCGCACTGCTCCAGGTGCCACGGGTGCTCGCGGTCGACGAACACCCCGCTCTCTGCGGCGAGCACGTGGAACGGCGCCACGCGCAGGTCCTCGACGCCGGCGACGGGCCAGACGTAGCGCCGGTACGCCTCGACGTACCGCTCGACATGCGCGGCTCGGCCGCGCTGGTGGCCCAGCAGCTCCTCTACGTCGAGACCGCGCCCCGCGGCGCGCTCGAGCGTCGCGACCGTCGACCCGAGGCCGGCACGAGCCCCCGCGCCGACGTTCGCGTACTGGCGGCGGATGAGCTCGAGCGCCTTGGCCGACCACGGCATCAGCTCGCAGTCGAGCACGACCCAGTCGGTCTCGAGCGACTCCCACAGCCCCGCGGCACCGATCGCCGCCGACAGGCGCCCGACGACCGAGGCGGTGAGGGCGTCGTCGTCGAAGAACGGTCGTCCCGTCCGCGTGAAGACGACCCCGGTCTCGTCGGTCTCGACGCCGAAGCGCCGCCGGGCCACGGCCGCGTCCCGGCACACGACCGCGATCGCCCGCGACCCCATGTGCTTCTCCTCGCAGATGACGGACGCGACGCCGTTCGTGCGGTACTCCGCGAACGCCTCGTCGGGGTGCTCGAGCAGGTCGGGTCGCTGCGAGGTGGCGGTCGGCGCCATCGTCGGCGGCAGGTAGACGAGCCACCGCGGGTCGGCGGCGAAGCGGCTCATGACCTCGAGCGCCGCCGCCGCGTTCTCCTCGCGCACGGTGACCGTGCGGGCCAGCCGCGTCTGCACGATGCGCTTGCCGGCCACGTCCTCGACGTCCAGGACGAACGCGTCGCGCGGGGCGTCGCCGTCGTCCTCGGGCAGGAACGGCTTCGCGGGCTCGTAGTAGACGCGTCCCGCCGGCACCGAGACGATCTCGCGCTCGGGCCAGCGCAGCGCGGTGAGCCGCCCGCCGAAGACGCAGCCGGTGTCGATGTTGACCGTGTTGTTCAGCCAGGCGGGCTCGTGGACGGGCGTGTGGCCGTACACGACGGTCGCGCTGCCGCGGTAGTCGGCCGCCCACTGCGTGCGCACCGGCAGCCCGAACCGATCGGTCTCGCCGGTCGTCTCGCCGAACAGCGCGAACTCGCGCACCCGCCCCGAGGAGCGGCCCTGGTACTGCTCCTTCATCCCGGCGTGCGCGACGACGAGGTCGCCGCCGTCGAGGACGACGTGGCTGACGAGCCCGTCGAGGAAGTCCCGCGCCGAGGCGACGAAGTCCGGGTCGGCGCCGTCGAGCTGGGCGAGCGTCTCGGCGAGGCCGTGCGTGACCTGCACGTTGCGGCCCTTGAGCTTGCGCACGAGCTTGATGTCGTGGTTGCCCGGGACGCAGATCGCCGTCCCGGCGGCGGCCATCTCCATGACCAGTCGCAGGACGCTCGGTGAATCAGGTCCGCGGTCGACGAAGTCGCCGACGAAGACGGCCCGGCGACCGTCCGGGGGCGTGACCGAGCCGTCGCTCGCCACGGCGTACCCCAGCCCACCGAGCAGCGCGACGAGCTCGTCGTGGCAGCCGTGCACGTCGCCGATGAGGTCGAAGGGGCCGTGCTCGGCCCTGCGATCGCTCCACAGCGGAGTGCGCTCGATCGTCACCTGCTCGACCTGCTCGGGCGTCGTGAGCTTCCACACGTGGCGGAAGCCCTCGCGCTGCAGGCCGCGCAGCGACCGCCGCAGCTGCGAACGCTGCTGGCGCACGACGTGGTCGCCGAAGTCGCGGTCGGGCCGGTCGCGGTTGCGGTCCCGGCAGACCTCCTCCGGCAGGTCGAGCACGATCGCGACCGGGAACAGGTCGTGCTCGCGCGCGAGCTGGATGAGCGGGCGCCGGGACTCGCGCTGCACGTTGGTCGCGTCGACGACGGTGATCCGCGGCTGCGACAGTCGACGCGAGGCGATCTCGTGCAGGACGGCGAAGGCGTCCTTCGTCGCCGCCTGGTCGTTCTCGTCGTCGGCGACGAGCGCGCGGCAGAAGTCCGACGAGATGACCTCGGTGCGCAGGAAGTGCTGTGCCGCGAACGAGCTCTTCCCCGAGCCGCTCGCGCCGATGAGCACGACCAGGCTCGGGTCCGGGAGGTCGATCCTCACGACTCGAACACCGCGGCCTGGGTCGGTGGGCCGACCTCCGGGTCCTCGGGTCCGATGCCGAGGAACCGCACCGAGTAGCCGTGCCGCTCGCCGACGCCGGTCGCCCACGCCGAGAACTGCGCGCGCGTCCATTCGAACCGATGGTCGGGGTGGCGGAAGCGATCCGCCGGGAGCGACTCCCACCGGACGTTGTACTCGGCGTTCGGCGTCGTCACCACGACGGTGCCGGGGCGGGCGGACCCGAAGACGTTGTCCTCCGCGGCTCGCAGTCGCGGCGGGTCGAAGTGCTCGACGACCTCGACCAGCGCGGCCGCGTCGTAGCCGGCCAGCCGGCGGTCGCGGTAGGTCAGCGGGCTCTGGAGGAGCTTGATCTTCGCCCGCTGCGCGTCGGGCATGCGGTCGATCTCCAGGCGTCGCTCGGCCGTCTCGAGCGCGCGCGCCGAGACGTCGACGCCGACGACCTCGTCGTACCCGCCGCGGACGAGCCGCTGGAGCAGTGCGCCCGGCCCGCACCCGAGGTCGAGCACCCGCTTCGCGCCGCTCGCCTTGAGCACCGACTCGACGGTGCCGAGTAGCTGGTCGCGCAGCGACACCCGCTCCTCGAGTGCCTCCTCGCCCGCGCCGGCGTCCTCGGTCTCTGCGGGCGTCGCCTCCTCGAGTTGCGCCATCGCGGGGTGATACAGCCGCGCCTGGTGCTTGACCGACCGGCGGACGATCAGCTCACGCGCGGGATGCTCGGGCAGCCAGCCCTCGCCGCGCCGCATGAGCTTCTCGATCTCGTCGTCTCCGACCCAGTAGTGCTTGTCGTCGTCGAGCACGGGCAGCAGCACGTAGAGGTGGTTGAGCAGGTCGGCGAGCCGCACGGTCGCCCGCAGCGTGAGCCCTGACAGCCGGCCCGTGCCCCAATCCGGGAACGCGGGATCGAGATCGAGCGGCGCCACCTCCACCTCGTAGCCAAGCGGCTCGAACAGCCGGCGGATGAGCTCCTCGCCGCCGCGGGCGGGAACGGCAGGCAGCGACGCCTCGAGCGGGATCGCCGTCGCCGCGAGCTCCGGGCGCTCCTTCGACGTCCCGGCCATCGCCGACTTGAGACGGTCACCATTGCGACGGACAGGAACGACGACGTGACGTAGGGCCGGTCGTTGAGGTACTGGGCGAGCGAGAACGCGTTGCGACCGCGACCGCGCCGCACGAGCCCGACGGGGTCGACGTCCATGACCAGCGCCGCCGTGCACAGCTCCTCGGTCGCCTCGGGGTAGAGCACGTGCGCCTCGCCGAACGGCAGCGAGAAGCGCTGCACGCGATCGGGGTGCTTGTGGAGCAGGTGGCCGAGGTCGGTTGCCGGCCGGTGGGTCGTCGTGATCGTCAGGAGCACCGGACCGGTCACCCTACTGACCGCCGGCTGAGCAATCCGGGCCAGGGATTCGAACCCCGATTCACGGCTCCAGAGGCCGTTGTCTTGCCATTAGACGAGCCCGGAAAGACGCACGAGACGATCGCGCGGTGCCGAAGGATAGCGCCGGGGCTCTACGCCGCGGACTGCTCGGCCCAGTCGCGGTAGAGGGCCCAGTAGGCGCCCTCCAGAGCGATGAGCTCGTCGTGCGTGCCCTCCTCGAGGACGCGCCCGCCGCCGAGGACCACGATGCGCCCCGCCTGGCGGATCGTCGAGAGCCGGTGCGCGATCACGATCGCGGTCCGGCCGGCGAGCAGGCGCCGCATGCCGGTCTCGATCTTGCCCTCGGTGTGCAGGTCGACGTTCGCGGTCGCCTCGTCGAGGATGAGGATCCGCGGGTCCGCGACGAGCGCCCGCGCGAACGCCACGAGCTGACGCTGGCCGGAGGAGAGCTGGATGCCCCGCTCGCCGATCTGCGTGTCGAGCCCCTCGGGCAGCCCGCGGACGAAGTCCTCGGCGCCGACGCCCCGCAGCGAGGTCCAGATGTCCTCGTCCTCGGCCCCCGGACGGCCGAACGCGATGTTCTCCCGCAGCGTCCCGCTGAACAGGAAGGCCTCCTGCGGCACGATCCCCATCTGCGATCGCAGCGAGTCGGTCTTCGCGTGCTGCAGGTCGACGCCGTCGACGAGCACGCGCCCGGCGGTCGGGTCGTAGAAGCGCGCGACGAGCTTGGCGAACGTCGACTTGCCCGCGCCGGTCGCCCCGACGAGCGCGACGGTCTGGCCCGGCGGGATCGTCAGGTTCACGTCGGCCAGCGCGAGCAGGCCCTCCTCGACCGCGGTGGGGTACTGGAAGGAGACGTAC
>CADCVT010000147.1 GCA_902806215.1 uncultured Solirubrobacteraceae bacterium
GCGGGACGAGCCCGCGGTCGGGGTCCTGCCAGCGCAGGAGCGCCTCGACGGCGGTGATCTCGCCGTCGGCCAGCGCGACGATCGGCTGGTAGTGCAGCACGAGCTCGTCGCGCTCGATCGCGCGGCGCAGGCGCGTGGTGACGAGCAGCCGCTCGACCGCCTCCGACGTCCCGCCCTCGTAGAACGCGACACGGGCGTCGCCGGCGCGGCGCGCCTCGCGCATCGCGGCCTCGGCGTGCCGGATGGCGGTCTCGGCGTCGGGCGCGTCGGACGGCAGCAGGCTGATGCCGACGTGCGCCGACAGCTCGAACGTCTCGTCCTCGATCTCGAGTGGACGGGCCGCGGCCTCGAGCAGCTGCTCGGCGGTCGCCTCGGCGACCTGCTCGGCCCGGCCGTCGAGGTCGGCGAGCATCACCGTGAGCTCGCCGTCGGCGGGCGCGGCCACCATCGCCGTGTCGGGCAGCGTCGCGCGGGCGCGCTCGGCGATCTCGCACAGGGCCTCGTCGTGCGCCGCCCGTCCGAGGCCGGCGGAGACGAGGTCCAGGCCCTGGATGCCGACCTGCAGCACGGCCACGGTCTGGTCGGCCTGCCTGGCGCGGGCGCCGGCGAGCGCGAGGTGATCGCGCAGCAGGCTGCGTCCCGGGAGCTTCGTCACGGGGTCGCGCGCCGGGTCGACGGCAACGAGCGCGCCGTACGTGCGGTGGACGCCGTCCTCCTCGACGGTCGTGCTCACCTCGTGCAGGCGCGAGCGGTCGCGGTCCCAGCGCCACGGCTCGGCGAGGTAGCGCTCGGGCGTCTCCCCCAGCAGGTCCTCGGCGGCCGCGCTGATGTACGTCGGCCGTCCCTCGTCGCAGACGAAGAGCACGGCGGGAACGCGGTCGGCAAGGCCCGCGAGCGGATGCTCGCTGTCGCGGCGCACGCGTGCGTCGTCCGTTGCCTTGTCCCCCATCACGGTGGTGTTGCCCACTGCGCCGAACGGCGAAGCACCGGCGCCGGTGTTCAGGGGTCGGTCTTGCAGGACAGGCCGGCGGGCTCGACCCGCCAGCCGTCGCCCTTGCGGACCGCCTGCAGCGTGCCGCTGCACCGGTCGGTGCGCGTGCTGTGCTCGGCGACGGTCTGGACCTGGAGCGTCGCGGTGGTGCCGCTGCGGCCCGTCTCCTCGAGCTTGACGAACTCGATCGAGCGCAGCGAGCCGAGCGTGTCCTCCAGGCCGGCGCGCGAGCCGAACGCCTGGCGGAACCGCGGCCCGGCCAGGTTCCAGGCGCCGTCGAAGTCGCCCTCGGCGGCCCGGGTGTAGAACGCGCGCACGGCGGAGACCGGCGTCGCGTCGGCGCGCGGCGGCTTCGCGGCGGCCTGGGTCTCCTGCGTGCCCTGCTGCTCGCTCGTCGTGCCGGTCTTGGTCTTGGCCGTGTCGTTCCTCTCGGGGTCGTCACCGCCGCTCAGGGCGACGGTCGCGATGACGGCGAGCAGGAGGAGCCCGAGTACCGCGGCGGCGATGCCGCGCTTGCGCCCTTCGCGCCGTGGCGCGGGCGCGTGAACAGCAGCGGGTGAGGGAGTCGATCCGATGGTGGTCGGCGCGTCCTCGGGCTCGGGCTCTCGGTCCGGCACCGGCTCGGACCGTGCCGCGAGCGCGGGCATGGTCATCGTCGCTGAGTCGTTGTTGGGATCGGCACGCGAAGCCGAGCCAAGACCGAAGGCAGCCTCCAGCTCGGTCACGAGCTCACCGGCCGACGAGGGCCGGTCTGCCGGTTCCCGCGCCATCCCGCGCTGGAGCGCCTCCGCCACCGCGGCCGGCGTGTCGGCGCGGGCGTCGGACAGGTCCGGCCGTGGCGCCTCGCGGATCTGACCCATCAGCTCGAGCGGGCTCTGCGCCTGGTGCGGCCGGCGACCGGCGAGCACCTCGAACGCGACCGAGGCCAGCGCGTACACGTCGGCGGCGGGCGTCACCGGGCCCGGCTCGACCTGCTCGGGCGCCATGTACGCGACGGTGCCGAGAAGGCCGCCCGTGCGCGTGATCTGGGTCATCTCCTCCGAGGTGGCGACGCCGAGGTCGGCGAGCTTGACCGCGCCGTCGGAGCGCAGGAGGACGTTCGCGGGCTTGACGTCGCGGTGGACGATCCCCTCGGAGTGCGCGTAGTCAAGCGCCTCGGCCAGCGGCCGCAGGACGGCGAGCGCCTGCTCCGGTGCGAGCGGGCCGCGCCGCAGCCGCTCGCCCAGCGTCTCCCCCGGCACGTACTCCATGACCAGGAGCAGCGCGTCGGCCTCCGACGCGATGTCGAAGACGGTGACGAGCGACGGATGGCGCAGCGTCGCGCCGATCTTGGCCTCGCGGACGATCCGGCGGCCGTTCTCGGAGTCGGGCTCGGCGTGGACGCGCTTGACCGCCACCTCGCGCCCGAGGACGGTGTCCTCGGCGAGGTAGACGCTCGCCATGCCGCCCGTCCCGAGGTGGCGGACCACCCGGTAGCGCCCGGCGAGCATGGTGCCGGCGTCGATCATCGAAGGCAGTGTCGCACCGGGTGCGGCTACAGCCGCCCGATGACGTCGGCGAGCCGGTCACCGGCCTCCTCGATGTCCGCGTCCGGAAGGGCCAGCGAGAGCCGGACCCACCCCGCGCCGCGCGACCCGAACCCGATCCCGTCGGCGACCCCGAGCTTGTGCTCGTCGACGAGCTGCGCCGCCGTCAGGCCGTCGGGCAGCTTCCACCAGGCGTAGAACGTCCCCTCCGACGGCGTGATCTCCGCGCCGGCCGCGCGCAGGCGCCCGACGAGCAGGTCGCGGCGGCGCTCGTACGTCTCGCGGCGCACGCCGACGAGCGACTGATCGCCGTCGAGCGCCGCCTCCAGGCCGCGCTGCAGCCCGGTCCAGACGCCGGCGGTGCCGTGGTCGATCAGCGTGTTGACGCGCTCGACGATCTCGGCGTTGCCCACGAGGAACCCGATCCGCCAGCCCGCCATCCCGTAGACCTTCGACGGCGACCACAGCTCGACGGCGACGTCGCTCGCCCCCTCGACCGCGAGGATGCTCGTCGCCTCGTGGCCGTCGAACGTCAGGCGGTCGTAGGCGAGGTCGTGCAGCACCACGCAGCCGCGCTTGCGCGCGTAGGCGACGGCCGCCTCGAACGTCCCCGGCCGCGCGCACGTCGCGCACGGGTTCGAGGGGTAGTTGAGGACGACCAGCGCCGGATCGACGTCGGCGACCGCGTCGAAGTCAGGCTGGAAGCCGGCCGTCGGGTCGAGCGGCAGCGCCCCGCGCGTCGCCCCCGCCAGCGCGACTCCCGACGGGTAGTCGGGGTAGCCCGGATCGGGCAGCAGCACGGTGTCCCCGCGTCCCGCGACCGCGACGCAGGTCAGCACGATCCCCGTCTTCGTCCCGCCGACGACCGCGATCTCGCGCTCGGGGTCGAGCGTCACGCCGTGGTCGGCGGCGTACCGCCGGGCGAGTGCCTCCTTCAGCGACGCGTGCCCGCGAAACGGCGGGTAGCCGTGCACGGCGGGCGTGTCGACCTCGAGCGCCGCGGCGCGCAGGGCCTCGATCGCATGGTCGGGCGGCGCCATGTCCGGGTTGCCGCGACCGAGCTCGATGAACCGCGGCCCCGGCGTGGCCCGCGCGGCAGCAGCAGCGGCCAGCAGCCGCGTGAAGTACTGCTCGGGAAGCTCGGAGATCGCGCGCGGTGCGGGTCGCACCGCCGGGACGCTAGTGCAGGAGGATCCCGTCGAGCCCCGCCAGGGCGAACGTCCGGGCGACGTCGCGGCGCGGGTTGACGATGTCGAGCTGCCCGCCGATCGCCTTCAGGCGGTGCTCGGCCCACAGCAGCGCGCCAAGCCCCGACGAGTCCACGAACTCGGTCGCGCTGAGATCGACCTCCACCCGCCGCACGCCCGAGCCCATCAGGTCGCCGACGATCCGGCGGAAGTGCGCGGCGCCCGCGATGTCGAGCTCGCCCTCGATCCGGACGGTCGACGCGGTGCCCTTCTCCTCGTGTCTGAGCTCGTAGTGGTGAAGCATGAGTCGCAGGTTGCAACGCACCGGACGGGCGGACGTTGGCCGCGTGTGTGTGGAGTGGCACACAAACCCAACCCCGACTGCGTAGCGTCCCGCACCATGTCCAGCGCCACGCTGCCGCCGGGCTCGCGCCTGCCGGCCACCCTGCAGACCCTCGGCTGGTGGACCCGGCCGCTGGCGTACTTCGAGCGCTGCCGCGCGCAGTACGGCAAGCGCTTCACGATGCGGCTGCTGCAGACGCCGCCGTTCGTGCACCTCTCCGACCCGGCCGACGCCCGCGAGGTGTTCCAGGCCGACCCGACCGTCCTGCATCCGGGTGAGGGCGCCCGGATCCTCGAGCCGGTCGTCGGCAGGCACTCGCTGATCCTGCTCGACGAGAAGCCGCACCTCGAGCAGCGCCGGCTTCTGCTCCCGGCCTTCCACGGCGAGCGGATGCAGCGCCTCGAGAGCGTCATGCGCGAGGTCGCCGAGCAGGAGGCCGCGTCGTGGCGGCGCGACGAGCCGACGGCGCTGCACCCGCGCCTCCAGGCCCTGACGCTCGAGATCATCCTGCGCGCGGTGTTCGGCCTCGAGGCCGACGACGCGCGCCTCGACCCGCTGCGGACCAACCTGACCCGCATCCTCGAGCTCGGCGCGCGCCCCGGGGCGATGCTCCCCGCCGTGCAGAAGTCGTGGAACCCGGAGTTCCGTGAGTTCGACGCCGTGCGCTCAGAGTGCGACCGGCTGATCTTCAGCCTCATCGAGGACCGCCGGCGCTCGGGCGAGGAGCGCGACGACGTGCTGTCGATGCTGCTCTCCGCGCGGCACGAGGACGACACGCCGATGTCCGGTCAGGAGCTGCGCGACGAGCTGCTGACGCTGCTCGTCGCCGGCCACGAGACCACCGCGTCCGAGCTGGCCTGGGCGTTCGAGCGCCTCCCCCGCGAGACAGCCGTGCTCAAGCGGCTCGTCGCGGCGATCGACCGCGGCGACGACGCGTACCTGGTCGCGACCGTCCAGGAGGTGCTGCGCCGGCGCCCGGTGCTGCCGAACGCCGAGCCGCGCCTCGTGATGGAGGAGATCGAGGTCGGCGGGTGGCGCTACCCGATCGGCTGCGTCCTGGCGGTCAACGCGTACCTCGTCCACCACGACGCGACCATATACCCCGACCCGTACGCGTTCCGGCCCGAGCGGTTCCTCGACGAGGCACCGGGCACGTACACGTGGTTGCCGTTCGGCGGCGGCCGCCGCCGGTGCATCGGGGCGAGCTTCGCGATGCTCGAGATGCAGATCGTGCTGCGAGCAGTGCTCGAGCGCCACGGGATCGAGGCCGGCGTCGCGGGGCCCGAGCTCACCCGCCGGCGCAGCATCACCGTCAGCCCGAGGCTGGGAGCGCGGACGGTGCTCACCGCCCGCACTCCCGCGCCAGCGCCCGTCGCCGCGTGACACGGAGGATCAGAGCACTAAAGGCTGTGTGATCGTCATGAGACCCGGGTAGCGCGCCGAACATGTCGATCGTTGCGCTTCACCTCGAGAACGGCCGGTAACGACGCGGGTGCGTTCCTGCTCGGGACGCCGTTCGACCTGGAGACGCAGACGCCGCCGTCCGACGCGCCCAGCTGCTGCTGCGGACCTCGCGACGCGGGGGCCGCGAACTGGGAGGACCAGACGCACTGGGACTTGGTCGAGAACGGCGTCCGCCTGCTCGAGCCGGTGCAGCAACCCTGGGCGCAGCAGTTCCGCCGCGACCTGTGGGCGGACCTCACGTTCCGCGAGGCGGTCCAGCAGGGCCTCCACGACGCGGACTGCGACCCTCGATACACGCGGCCCTCGTTCGGCCCCATCAACTACTTCGCCAACCACTTCTACGACCCCAACGGCGGCGAGAACTACATGCACAACGGGGCGTGCTCTCCGGCGACATGGGCGGCAACACGCTGATGTTCCTGCTCCTGAACGGAGACGGCTCGTACTCCTTGGCGTGCAAGGACTGGATCCAGAACCTCTGGTTCCTCTACACGCGGCCCGACATCGTGTCGCAGCGCGACGTCACCTGGCTCGGTGAGGACAAGTACGGCACGAACCGCGACTCGGCCGACTCCCACTTCCGCCTCCTGACCGAGCGTGACGGCCTCACCTGGATCTACGACACCACCCGCGGCGAGGCGCTGACGCGGTACCGGGCGAACCCGTGGGCGGACCGTGGCTACCTCAGCCGCGAGGACCCGTCCGAGCCGCAGCAGCAGCGGTTCGTCCTCGAGGACGCCGGCGAGATCTCCGCCGGTGACTGGCGGGGCATCAAGGACCGCTGGCCGACCTGAGCAACGACGAGGGGGCCCGTTCGGGCCCCCTCGGGTCACAACCTCGGGTGTCGCGGTCGCTGTTCTAGCGGGCGATCGTCATGCCCGCGGCCTTCGCCGCGTCCTCGGTCTCCTGACCGAGGTTGATCAGGCACAGCGCGCCGAGGCCGATCTTGCCGCCGGAGGCCTGGTAGGTCTTCATCGCCTCGACCGTCTGCTCGGGCGTGCGCCAGATGCCGCCGCCGTTCGTGGTCGGGGTGCCGGTCGGGGTCCACTTGTAGACGTCGAACCCGCGCTTGTGGTCGTTGCCGTACAGGTAGAAGCCGTTGCGGCTCGCCTGCGGGGTCTTGACGGCCCAGGTGTTCGAGTCCTTGAACCGGTAGAAGCCCACCTCGCGCATGCCGCCGACGCCCTGCTTGCCGAGCGCGACGCCGACGAGCCCGGTCAGGTCGACCACGCGGACGCCGCCGTTGTAGTAGGCGATCGTCATCAGCTTCTCCTTGGGGTGAAGCTGGAAGACGTGCGCGGTGCAGCCGCCGACGGCGTCGAGGCCGTCGCCCGGGTCGTAGGTGTTGTTCTCGGCCGGGCCGGTGTCGTCGATGTTCCACGAGCCGACCTTGACCGGGGCCTTCTCGAGGTCGCCGGTGATGTCGTAGACGTGGACGCCGCCGTTCGGGCACTGGCCGGTGCCGATCGCGCCGACGAACTCGTCCTCGGCGATCATGAACTTGCGCTCACCGAGGATCGGGTCCTTGATGGTGATCTCGTCGGCCTGGTGCCAGACGTTGATCATCGGGTCCACGACCACGCCGACCGACTTGGGCTTGAGCGGGTCGCTCGTGTCGATGATCTCGCCGTGCGACAGGGCGGCCGAGTAGCCGCGCTTGCCGTCGTCGCTGAAGTCGACGTCGTGCGACTCGGTGCCCAGGCCGGGGAACGTCTTGAGCGGGAACTTCCCGGCGTCCTTCGGCTTGGTGATGTCGCTGATGTCGGTCAGCTCGATCGCGGGCTGAGCGCTCGCCACGCTCGTGATGAGCTCGCTGTTCGAGTTGTAGAGGACCTTGCCCGACGGATGCACGGTCATGTTGTGCGACTCGAGCTTGTACGGCACGAAGGAGATGGCCTTCGGGTTGTACGGATCGGTCACCTCGGCGATGTAGGTGCCGTTGCCCTTGTGATCGTCGAGGTCCTTGCCGAAGCCCAGC